>CALBPO010000114.1 GCA_937899295.1 uncultured Opitutia bacterium | reverse complement strand
TGATTCAGCCTTTGGCTTTGGGTTGAGCGCTTCCTGCAACTCTGTATTCAAAATTGTGATACCACCGCTGCCCCGATGCATAGGTGACATCACTTGTAGATCTCGTGTCGGGTCGATTTTGTGCGATTTAGGGATGTATTCTTTGGCCAGATATTTGATTGCCCGTAAACACTGCTCAGGTTGCTCAGCTTCGATGAAAGTGAAGTCCATTGACGGGTCAAGGTCGCGGAGGCTCCGAAAGGTCATGCCGGGATGCGTCTCACCCTTGAGGATCGCATGCGCGGTGGTGACGATGCCGCTCTCTTTACCCTGCCGGTAGATGGTGTCGAGTCGGGTGACTTTTGCTGGCGGCGCGGCCATCAGGTCGCCTAGTACATTACCCGCGCCGACGGAGGGCAATTGGTCAGCGTCACCAACGAGGAGTAGGTGAGCGCCACTGGGGATAGCTTGAAAGAGGCTCGCGGCGAGTCGTGTGTCGAGCATGCTTGTTTCGTCGAGAATAAGGAAATCACAGGGGAGGGGGTTATCTTCGTTGTGGGTGAAGCTGCGCGTAAGCGCATCATACTTAAGGAGACGGTGAATAGTGCTTGCGGCAGCTCCAGAGGCTTCGGCTAGGCGCTGGGCAGCGCGGCCAGTTGGGGAGGCGAGACAAAGGCGGGCCCGCTTGGCGCTTACGATGTCGACCACGGCACGTAGGATTGTGGTCTTACCAGTGCCAGGTCCGCCAGTGATGACGGAGACTTTTGCGCCGAAAGTATTTTTTAGTGCAGCGGCTTGTTGTTCGGCGAGTTCGAAACCAACCCGCGATTGGGCCCATTCGATTGCAGCATCGACTTTGATTGACGGCAGAATAGATTCGGTTTGGGCGATACGGGCAATTGCTTCAGCGATGCGTTTCTCTGCGCCTGCGGTGGCGGGTAGTTGATAGGCGCCGCCAAGATTTACTTGCTTATGGTCGTAGGCCTGAATGCCGTAGAGGCGCTCGCCCTGGTCGAGCGCGTTGATACGCTGCTGGATTAGGCTAGGTTCTAGCGAGAGCAGTTGGGTAGCCTGCTCGAGGATCATAGTTTCTGTGCCTAGGGTGTGGCCTTCGTCTTCAAGTTGGCGCATGGTGTGCATAATACCTGCATCAATGCGCTCTTTAGAATTGGTGGGAAAGCCAAGGTTGAGTGCGATTTTATCAGCAGTTTTGAAGCCGATACGTTCGATGTCTTCAGCGAGTCGGTAAGGCTCGTCCTGGAGTATACGCTTGGCCCCGCTTCCGTATTTTTTGACTAGGCGCACGCACTGGGAGGGGGTGATGCCGTAGGTCTGAAGAAACATCATGACATCGCGTACGGCGCTTTGCTCATCCCATGCAGCCTTGATTGATTTTGCCCGTTGCTTACCGATGCCAGGGATCTCGTGGAGGCGACCCGAATCTTCGCTGATGACTTTGAGAGTATCGGCCCCGAAGTGACCAACGATTTTTTTGGCGTAAGATTTTCCGATGCCGTGGATGAGGCCGCTACCGAGGTATTTGCGAATACCGTGGACGGAGGCGGGAAGCTGAGATTTGAACTGGGCGACTTTAAACTGATCGCCGTGCTGTGGGTGGCGTGTCCATTCGCCGCTTAATTGGAGCGTTTCACCGCATTGCACTCCAGGGAGTGCACCGAGTATGGTGACGGGTTGCTTGTTGTCGGGCACCTGCACTTCGGCCACACAGTAGGCATTCTCCTCATTGAAGTAGATGATCCTTTCGAGGACACCAGATATGGTTTGGTCGTTTTTTGGTAGAGGTGGCATGCGTCTGTATTAAAGATGTAGTGCCTCAGGCTTGATTAGGTCGACATGAAAAAGCAGCCCTGGAGAAAGAGAGAGCCCTTGTTAGCACATACTTTAATTAATCACCCGCTGGAAGTGTTTATTTATGATCTAATTTGATGTCCCCGCTCTGGCTATGAGCTTCTGACTATATTTGCCATCTTATAGGTCGAATGATAGGATTTACTGGCAATGAGCATAAAATACCCCTATCTAGCGCTTAGATTTCTTTTATTTTTTGATACGTGATGGATCCCAGATCAGGTAAGCATCGCCGTAATTCGGTGAAACGACGACAAGCTGGACCTTTGTCCAAAGGGCCTCATGCCCATTCCAAGTCAAGGCGGAGTCCTCCGCCGACCAATTCTTTTGCGTCGGCTCCGATCGGGTCGCATGGCCTGATTCAGCTGCCAAAAATAAAACGAGAGTCTCCAGTATTCAAAGCGTTTCTTGTCGGATTTTGTGGGGTATTCTTATTGGTAATCCTTGGCGGTAGTCATCATGTGGCGGCGCTGGGTTTTGCCCTAATACTATCTGGAACGGCTTTATTGATTCATCCGCCTAGCTGCGGCCTAGGTAAGCTAGGTGACCTCGGCGCACTCGGATTACTCGCGTGTCTATTACTTGCATTTGTTCCCCAGTTTTATTGGCCTACGGCAGATTGGCGGGTAGATGCGATGGAGTCATTCGGATTGGAGCTGCCTTCGAGTTTGTCGGTGCAGCCTTGGATTAGTTTCGAGGCTTGGCTCATGGCTTTGGCTGGTTTCGCTTGGCTTTACGCGGCTTTACAATGGAAGGTCAATCTGCCGGGGCGTCGCTGGCTGTTCTTCTGCTTGTCGATACTACTTTCTGTAATCGCCGGTGCCGTGGTTTGGGGCAATTTGATCGGTGCGCGCTACCCAGGGGCGGAAGAAGCAGGTGTGTTCAGCTTTTTCCCGAGCCCCCACCAGACTGCCAACCTCCTTCTCTTGGGAGGTATTGTGACCTTTACCTATGCGATGGAGGGGGTGCGTACCAGCGACCCCTTGCCTATGGTGGGTGTACCAGCGAGTGCACTTTGCCTGGGAGGCCTTTTTTTACTTGGTTCGCCTGTCTGCGCCTTACTCTATTTTGCTGGTAATGGGCTCTGGTTACTGACCAGCCTGCGTGCCCGGTCATGGCCTCGGCCCTTTAAGATCGGTCTACCTGTAGCGATAATCGCCTTTAGCATGGTTTTGCTTACCAGTGACCGCACGATGGAGCGCATCTCGAGTTTTGCGACCTCTGACTCACAATTCAATCAAGGTGAGCACCTAAAGATTTTTCAAGATACCACTAAACTTATGTTTGATGCGCCGCTCAGTGGATTTGGTTTGGGATCTTTCTCGGCTGTGTTTCCTCAATATCAGGAAGCTTCTAAGAGCTATCTGCCAATCTTGCATCCGCAAAGTGATTTTTTATGGTTGGCGTCAGAAGGCGGCTTACTAGCTGTCGGGTTTTTGACCGTATTTCTGATTGGTTTCGCCTTGCTGTGCCGTGGGATGATGGAGGGCGGTGGGGGGAATTATCGCCTCTTTGCTTTAGTCGCGGTTATCATCTTCTTACTCCACGGGCTGGTCAATGTATCTGGGCATCGTCCAGGAACGGTTTACTTTGCCATCCTTTTCGCGGCCTTAGCTTTGCCTAGTCGTGATCGTCCTAAAATTAGCCTACCAATTGTTTTTTGGAGAATCCCTGGTGTTACGCTCATCGCTTTCGGCTTGATGTGGCTGGGAGCGGGTGCCTTTAATTCACCATGGCACTCTTCCGTCCGGTTAGCTCAATATCAGGAAGAGATTCGAAGTCATGTTTCGGCCTTGGACCATCCTGCTGCCAGTTCGGTTACCAATGATTGGTTGGCGCTTTATCCTTTTGATTGGCGCGCTTATTTCCAGCGCGCGGAACTGGTTCTTTCGAATACTGAAGACCAAGAGGCGGCGGCTGCCGATTTCACTCGAGCCCGTTTCGTTGAACCAATCCTAGGTGTGGTTAGCTATGAGGAGGGTATCGCTTGGCTGACCATCAACTCAGGAAGAGTCATATCGGCATGGCGCGAGACCTTACTACGTGAAATGGAGGATATGGACTCTACTTTTGATCGTATGCTTGAGCAGGCGGAAACCCGTGAGATGCGCGAAAAAATGGCGCGCCTTTCCGAGATCAACCCGCACATCCGGACTCGATATATAAGTTCCCTAAAGGGAGAGAAGCTAATTAGTGAGATCAGCTATGAGCTGTCAAAAAATCCCTCGCTAAGTTTTTTTGATCGAGCGCAACGCAGCAGAATTGTCGAGAATTGGCTAAACAATGGTGATTTAAGTTCGGCGAATGCCTTTCTTTCCGAATACGGAGAATCACTCAATAACAATTGGTGGCTAAGGTCTTTGTCCCTTCATAAGGAGGCGGATTTCCAAGCGGCGTGTGATCTGGTTCGTAAGAATATTGATGCGCCGGACCTTCCCAAAATACAAAAGGACGAGCTTGCGTTGGCGCGGCTTTTGAGAGGGCATGCAGTCAGCTCTAATGACACCGTAAAGAGCACTGCGCTCATCTACATGCTTGTGGGAAAAGGAGATTATGGAAGAGCACTGCCAATTATAGATAGACTGCTAGACGAGGACAACCCGGCCTCGAATCTTTACTACTGGCGGGGTGAATGTCTCTACCACTTGCAGGATTATGACGAAAGCTGGTACGCTTTCGAAGATTACCTTGAGGTGCTTTAACACCCCCTCATAGCTTGCGGATGTCTACGTAGTCACCGCTCTCGATTTGCAAAAGTTTCGGAAAGACTTCGATCAGTCTACGGGCGCAGGTCTCTCCGTCAGGCATGATCTCAGTTCCTTTCGCTGCTTTTAGAATATCAAGTGGTTTATAACGTGGGTCTTGGGGTAGGCTTGTCAGGTAATCCTGCATGGCCGTATCGATCAGTCCTGGGGCCAGTGATGTAAAATGCGTCTGAGAGCGCTCGCCCGCGTAGAGTTTGATCAGCATATTCAGTGCTGACTTTGAAAGGCTGTATCCGTTCCAGCCACGACTTCCTGATTGGGATGCGCCAGATGAAATGGCGACAACCTGTTCGACGCTTCGTTCATCGGCAAAGAGACAATCGAGAAGCCACTTGTTAGACCAAACGTTGATCTCCATCGTTTCACGCAAATCCCCCAACGATGCCTCCTCCATGTCACGGATTTGTCCGAGCTTACCTGCATTGAGAATGACCAAATCGAAGTGGAGCACCCCATTAATCAGTTTGCAAAAGTTGCTCGGCCCAGCCATTGAATCGGCTAGATCGATTGCTGCGAAGTGGAGCCCTTGATCGACTAGATCTTTGGGCTTACGGCGACTGCAGCCATAAACTTCGTAGCCCATTGCTAGATATACTTTGGCTAGGCCATAGCCCAGTCCTGAACTCACACCAGAGATAAAGATCTTCATTTAGTTCTACCCAAGTAGTTTGGTATTCGTATCCATAAGATAAAAAATACTTATTCTCCGCGCCATGTAAAGGCGTGACAAAGTGCTACTGCCGCCGCATCAGACTCGTCAAAACGCAGCTCAAAATCTGTCCCCGTGATATTGTGTAGGGTGCGGGCGACTTGCTCCTTACTCGCCCGCCCTTTGCCGACGACTGCTTGTTTTACCCGCAAGGGAGCATACTCAAAAATTGGCAAGCCGCGCATCGCTGCCGCGGCAATCGCCGCCCCTCGAGCCGCCCCTAGAATTTGAGCAGTCTGAAAGTTTTGCACATAGATCGTCTGTTCCACTGCGACGTGATCGACCGAGTGCTGGTTCAAAAAATCGTCTACCTGCTTGCCGATCGCGCCCAGACATTCCGGCATCGAAAGCTTGCGGTGCAGCTTGAGTGTGGCGGCTTCAATGATCTGCGCCGTGTTGTCCTTGCCGTAGTCGAGGACGGCAAAGCCGCTGCCACGCAGGCTAGGGTCTATCCCGAGAACGCGCCCACTGAACTGCTTGCCAAGCGTCACGCTAGCCGTCCCGCTTTCTTTGGCCTCGTGCCCACCTCGAGCGATGTGTGCCGCCCAGAGTTTACGTGTCGATTTATTGCCCATGGTGTTAAGTAATAATAAGTTTCAAGCCGCCCACGATCACAAAGAACCAGATCAAAAATTCAAAGACTTTTTGGTTAATATGCCGCACAATAAAAGGCGCGATCACGGCGCCGAGCACGGAGAAGATCATGAACTTAGCGCTGAATCGCAGTGATGCGAAATTGATGATCTCTAGATGGACCATAAAGGGCACTTTGAAAATATTGACTAACAAGAAGAACCAAGCTGCGGTACCGATATAGGCATATTTTGGTAGCCCAGAAGCGATAAAATAGAGTGCCGCGACAGGTCCAGCTGCATTGGCCACCATCGTAGCAAAGCCACTAATCATTCCTGCGCTTCCAATAAAAGCCGGGTGCTGAGGAAGTGTGTCGCCCTCCGATGCCTTACGGCGCGCCCATTTACGATAAAAATGCACGGCTGTCATGCTGAGTAAGATAAAGCCGATTAAGAAACGCACCTGCGCATCGTCCACTCGGCTGAAGATGAAGTAGCCGATCACGATTCCGACGATCACCCAGGGGGCGAGTTTCCTAATGTAGCGCCACTCGGTATGGCGTCGGTAAACGAGCACCGCGATGATATCTGCCGAGATTAAAATCGGCAGTAGGATACCGACCGATGCCTTGGCTGGGAGCACGAGCGCCGCTAAGACCACCGTCAAATTACCTACGCCAGGAAGTCCACCTTTACCCAGGCCAAGGAAAAACGCGCTGAGAATAAGCAGCACATATTGCCAGAGTTCGAGATTATACATCGTGGCTAGCCTTGCATTCGTTCGTGCTTTGGCAAGAGTCCATGCTCAATGCGATGGAAATGCACATGCGCCTACGACGGCACTGATTTCGATGGGTGGCAACGCCAGCCTAGTGGTGGTGCCGTACAGAACCATATCGAATCGGCACTCACGCAGGTCTTTGATCTGCCGCTTCAGTTGCATGGAAGCGGGCGGACGGATGCGGGCGTGCATGCGCGTGGGCAGTGCTTCCATTTTGATGCGGAGTGGTTGCATAAGCCGGAAAAACTAGTTCGCGCACTTCATTCTATTTTGCCCACATCGATCCGCATCAAGTCCGTCAAATCGGTCAGCGACGATTTTCATGCCCGCTTTTCTGTATCGGGTAAGCGCTATCTTTATAACTATTACTTGGGGCGTGCTGACCCCGTCGATGACCGCTATGTATGGGCCTGCCGCGATCTGCCGCTCGACCTCAAGGAAATGCAAGCAGCGGCGGATCGCCTCCTTGGCACGCACGATTTTTCCGCCTATAGTGCGACGCACGGTAAAGAGAATGACCCGAATCCGGTAAAAACTGTAAGTCGCTTACAGCTCAAGCAGCGCGGCAAGTTTATCCGCTTAGATGCCGAAGGCAGTGGCTTTCTTTACCGCATGGTGCGTAGCATCGCTGGAGCACTCTATGCCGTCGGGCGAGGGCGCCTCACGCCCGACGACATCGCTGAGATCCTCGAATCGAAAAAGCGGACCCACCGCATCGTGACGGCTCCGGCAAAAGGCTTGTTTCTGGATAAGGTCTTTTACTAAAGCTCGGATTTTTATATGCTGAGGAAATGTCCACACGCATAAATTTATTGAAAGGAACTTGCAAATAATACGATAATTGTCATCTATTTTCTCACAAAATTGTATGAAAATCACAAATGCTAGCACTCCCCGCCGCCACGGTTGGCTCGATCATCTCGCGATCGGGATGGCTGCGGTTTGTGCGATACACTGTTTGTTAACTCCGATTTTGATCATGGCGATTCCCATTATCGCGACTAGCTTTTTTGTGCATCAGGATTTCCACCTCTGGATGATTTTCCTAGTTTTGCCGACTACAATCTTTGCGGTCTTCATGGGTTGCCGCAACCACAAGGATCGTGTGGTGCTTGCATTGAGCGCAATCGGCTTATCAGTCCTACTATTTGCTTTGATCCAAGAGCGTGTGTGTTACGCTAGCGAAGGGGATGTCGCGGTCTCTTCGGCAGATTGCGAAACCTGTGCGCGGGACCTATCTGCCGAGCCGATCCCCATGCAAGCAGGTGTCTGGTTAAATGCAATAGGCGGCGTTTTCTTAGCGAGTGCCCATGTTCGAAATTTCCGACTGTGTCGCAAGAGCAGTTGCTGTCACGATCACGACTAGGCGTATGTCTGTCAGGAGCTGCCCTCGCACTGACCACAGACGCCGTATACTTCCATCAAGTGGGCGATTTGAGTGTAGCCATGTTTTTTTGCTTGGTTGAATACCGTATTGTTTACGCAAAGATCAAGGCGCTCAGTCTTATGGCATTCACGGCAAATCAGATGATGATAATGTTCATCGGGGGCGGTTAGTTCAAAGAGCTGTGTGCCATTTTCTAGGAGCACACGTTGAAGCATACCTATATTTTCAAAGGTTTCGAGATTCCTGTAAACTGTGACGAGGTCTGACTGGGCCAGTTCGGCTCTTTCGCGTATCTCTTCAGCCGAAGCCGGACGGTCGAAGGTTAGTAATGCGCCCAGTAAAACCTCGCGTTTTTTTGTCATGCGCCCCCCGCTGGCTTTAAGGCGATCGATGGCTGTAACAAACAATTTGCTGGAAGGATCAGGCATAAAAATCACGCAAATGTTTTCTACTAATTGTGCAACACTTTATGATGCGTAGAAATTAATTTGGACTACTCGATTAGTCATATGAGAGACTAATTTTGACCTTAAAGACAGCGCTTCGCCCGGTTCATTAGAGAATAAAAAAGCCCTGCGAGGTCTGAGACCGCCGCAGGGCTTGGAGATTTATAATTAGTGGTTTCTAGAACTTGTAACTTATACCGACATTTACACTTCTTCCCGGTTGGGGTGCTTCATCTTTAATGAATGATGTGTGGCGGCGAATGTCTTCATCAAGCAAGTTACGCCCCTGTGCAAAAAGTATGAGTTCGCCCCCTTCAAGCTCGAAGCTATGCGAGAGGTCGATTTGTAGCTCTGTGAATGAGCCTGTTTCAGTTTCGTCCTCTTGGACGGCGTTGTTCGACTGCTTGAAGTTTTGGCGTAGCAATGCGCCGACTGCCCAAGCTCCATTTTCTATGCGAAGCTTACCTCCGACCCGCATGGGTGTGCTTCTTGGCAAGTTAGTGTT
>CALBPO010000113.1 GCA_937899295.1 uncultured Opitutia bacterium | reverse complement strand
TGCTACCGTAGAGCAGATGGAAACTCAAACAGCTTTGAGAGTAAGCCCGGATTGATGGCAGCGCTATTAATTTGGATTTTACTCACCGCATTATTTTCTTGCGAAACTGTCAGTTGAAAGGGTGTTGGTAGGCCATCGACATCGCGGTAATCGCTATAAATGGTTTCTGTTATTCTACCATCAGGCAGGGTCTGTCTTTCGGCGAGCGGATAAAGAGTCTGCGGGTCGATAAAAATCTCGTAAGTATTTCCGTAGGCATCCATTACCCCGACTTTTAGGCTGTCGTTACCAGCCCATTGCTTGACCTCTATCCCTACAATTTCACCCTCACCTTGGTTTGCGCTGATGATCCAATCGAAGAAGCGAGTTTGTGCCACCCATGCCGCGGCCTCTTCTCCCTCGATGCGTGCGAACTGATCCTCTTGTTCTGGCGCACGGATGCACTGCCAAACACTGTCGGCACTCACTCCGAAGATGATCTCTTGCGAGCCTCGTTTGATTGTGAAGCGCATCTTATCCGGGCGTTTTTTGATTAAAGTAAAGGATGAGTTTTCGCCACCGCTTTCGATCGTTCCCGACGCGCGGATGGTCTGCGTGCGGCGGAGTAGATCTGACTTGCAGTTGACTGAGAGGTAGGCCGCCATAAATGTTTTGCGATCGCTCAATTCTTGAATGGAACCATAGGGTAATAGTACTTCGGCTGGGGCAGTATTGGGTGAGCTCACTTTGTTATTTATAACCGAATAGACTGCCGCAGAGGTCAGTCCGATCACTCCAAAGCAGAGCAGCATCCAACTCAGCTTTTTGAGCGTGGTCGATTGCCCATTAATGGCTTTGGTATTGGTATAATTAGACCTCATAACAATGCGAAAGTGCATAAAATTGCATTATTAGTAGTTTCGCAATAGTTAATTAATAAGCAAACTTCATCTTAAAAAGGTTTTAGTTCAAGGGCGCAGTCATGATTTTTCGCTCTGCTTTGGTGTCTAGACCACTTGAATATATCGCTGCTATGTTTTTTGTGAGTTTGCTGCTATTTTGAATAACAAGATAGCGGCAAGGCTAGCGTTTCTGCAGTCTTGCAATGAATGTAAGTAGCATATCTTCTTTTAGCTAATTAAAGTTAGGAAGCAAAATTATGGTCAAACCCACACCTTCTTTCCATTACCAGAAGCAATTTCCTCTCGGAAAAGATAAGACGCAGTATCGTCTACTTACGGATGGGTTTGTCGAAACCGCTGTTTTTGGCGGTGAATCCATGCTGAAGGTCGACCCGAAGGCCCTAACTTACCTAGCCGAAACAGCGATGAAAGACATCTCCTTTCGCCTCCGTACGGACCACTTGGAGAAGGTCGCTGCGATTCTAGACGATCCTGAAGCTACGGAAAATGACCGCACTATTGCGTTGA
>CALBPO010000112.1 GCA_937899295.1 uncultured Opitutia bacterium | reverse complement strand
GTATACGTTTAATCGTCAGGAGGCAAATTGCACTATGACTACAGGATTCACAGAACTCGGGATGACGGATGTAGCTTCGCGCTCGCGTAGCGGCTTTATCTTTAAGGGAGCACTCTGGGTAGCTCTGGTGATTGTCATCTATGTGATCACTCGTAATTATCTCTACATACAGGACGGTATGCTCGATCCTAATTTTACGATCATCCATCGAGCTTATAAGTTTAACCTGATGGAGTTTCCGCTGATTTTGCTAGGGGTGTCGCTACTCTTTTTGGGTTTGGCCGTGACTTGGACGAGTTCGCGCAGGTCACTGATATGTGTAGCAGGCATCTATGCCTTTCTCGGACTAGATCTTTTTGCTTTGCGTTACTATGTGACCTACGTGGAGCCTGAGCGCCTTATTTTACGACAAGTACGTTTGGAAACGCCAAAATTAGATCAACCCCTTCGTATTTTGCACATCGCGGATATTCAGGCCGGGGCAATCGAGGCTTACCAAAATGAGATCTTCGAGCGGATCGAGTCATTACAGCCAGATATCATCATTAACACAGGCGACTTTCTTCAAGTCGTCGCTCCCGCAACTTTTGAGAGTGAGTGGACTAAGCTGCATGCACTTATTAAAAGAGTGAACCCGCGTCTTGGAACTTACGCTGTTTTTGGAGATACGGAGCGAGAGCTCTATCGTTATAAAGCAGATGCGCTGGAGCCCTTAGTTATGCTTTCGTCGCGCGATCAAAGAATAGAGGTCGGCGCAGGTGCACTCAATCTCCATGGACTGAGCCTTTACCAATCGAAGTCGGCTGAATGGGCAATGCGCTCGATCGAGCAGTGGCTAGAACAGTCCAACCCGAATGATTTCCGTATTTTGTTCGGGCATTCGCCTAACTACGCGCTGGCGGTCGCGGAATCGCCCATCGACCTCTGCCTCGCAGGGCACACGCATGGAGGACAAGTTAATCTGCCGTTTTACGGTCCCTTAGTGATCGACAGTGATGTGCCAGCGGAATGGGCGAAGGGCTTCCGCCGCGTTGGAATTCCTTACCTCAATGTGTCTGCTGGTGTCGGTTCCAATCGACGACATGGACTGCCTCCACTACGGTTTAATTGTCCCAGCGAAATGACGATGATAGAGTTGGTGCCCATGCGCCCAATTTTGTAAAAATGCGAGATTTCTCCATGTGGAAGTCCAGACAGCAATAACTTAGATTCAAGTGTATTTACGGGCCGTTGAGGGCCGATGCGGCTTTTTGTTCCCTTCTGTCAAGCTATCAGCGATTCTGTTCAGTTCTTGCCAGCGTGAGCAAAGCACCCAATCATGTCAGGTTTTAATTTAATCTTCACACGAATGGCATGAACACACTTCAGCGCAATCCAGGCCTGCCGCTCGACCTTGATTGGGTTTTGTCGGTGCAGGCGAATACCTCAGCGATTGAGCGGCGCTGCAAGACGCTGCCTGGGCGACGTTCGATTAAGAAAGAACACCAAGCTGCATGGTTACTTAAAGCGCTAATTTGCATAGATTTAACCACTCTATCGGGCGATGACACTGAGCAGCGGGTGCGGCGCTTGTGCCGAAAGGCGCGAATGCCTGTGCGCAGCGACCTTCTGCACGCATTGGATGTCCCTCCTGAGCGAGTTCACGCCGCTGCGATTTGTGTTTACCATGAGATGGTACCTGCGGCAGTGGCGGCTTTGGATGGCAGTAATATTCCAGTGGCGGCGGTATCTACGGGCTTCCCTGCAGGCTTGTCTCCCTACGCGCTGCGATTGGCTGAAATTGGTGAATCGGTCAAAGCTGGAGCTGCTGAGATCGACATTGTGATTTCTCGCCGGCATGTATTGTCGCAGGATTGGCAGGCATTGTATGAAGAAATGCAATCCTTTCGCGCTGCTTGTGGTGAGGCCCATGTAAAAGCCATTTTAGCGACGGGTGAACTGGGCAGCTTGCGCAATGTGGCGCGGGCTTCTTTAATTTGTATGATGGCAGGGGCGGATTTCATAAAGACTTCGACTGGCAAGGAGAGTGTCAATGCGACTTTGCCAGTTAGCCTGACGATGATTCGCCAAATTCGTGATTATTACGACCGCACAGGGTATCATATCGGATACAAGCCAGCTGGAGGTATTTCAAAAGCTAAGGATTCACTTAACTACCTCGCACTGATCAAAGAAGAGTTAGGAGATCGTTGGCTGCAGCCAGATTTGTTTCGCTTTGGTGCTTCAAGCTTACTTGGCGACATAGAGCGCCAACTTGAACATCATGTATCAGGCCATTACTCGGCCACTCATCGCCACGCTATTGGATAAGTTATGAAAGTTAATAAAATTTTGGAAACCATGGACTACGGGACTGCGCCTGAAAGCTCTGCCGCGGCCCTTAAATGGATAGAGGAACGGGGTGCTGACTTTGGGCTATTTATAAATGGCGCCTTTGTGAAGCCGGCAGGGCGTGAATCTTTTGAGACTCATAATCCAGCCAACAACGAGCTCCTTGCCAAAATGTGCCAGGCGCAGTCAGCTGATGTGGATGCCGCGGTCAGTGCAGCCCGAGGCGCTCAGGCGGATTGGGAATCGATGGGAGGATCGGCACGCTCTAAATATCTCTATGCCATAGCTCGCCTGGTCCAGAAGCACTCGCGTTTATTCGCGGTCTTAGAGACCCTAGACAACGGCAAGCCGATCCGTGAAAGTCGCGACATTGATGTGCCTTTAGTAGCGCGTCATTTTTACTTCCATGCGGGTGCTGCAGTATTAATGGCGGATGAAATGCCAGATTATCAAGCGCTTGGAGTGGCTGCTCAGGTCATACCTTGGAACTTTCCATTATTGATGTTGGCATGGAAAATCGCCCCAGCTCTGGCTATGGGAAATACCGTTGTGCTCAAGCCAGCCGAGTACACTTCGCTCACAGCACTGTTGTTTGCCGAGATTTGTCAGGAGGCGGGCTTGCCGAATGGTGTCGTTAATATCCTTACCGGTGACGGCAGTGTGGGCGAACAAGTCGTGACCCATCCAGATGTCGATAAAGTGGCATTTACAGGTTCGACTGCTGTAGGTCGGCATATCCGCCAA
>CALBPO010000111.1 GCA_937899295.1 uncultured Opitutia bacterium | reverse complement strand
GCTTGGCACGACTAAGGTGCTGTTGTTCGATGCGAAGGGTGCGGTCGTTGGACTGGCGGGCGTGGCACGGGTGATCCGTGATCATGATGCGGTCTATGCGGACCACCCTGAGATGCATCGCATTGTGAATCATGTGCGGCAGCACTATCGCGAAAAGCTTTCGATTGCAGACCTTGCTGAGGTTGCTGGCATTTCAGTCAGTTCGCAGGAGCGACTATTTAAGAAGACCTTCGGCCTGACTCCACTCATGTATTTACGCAAGACGCGCTTGAATGCGGCCTGCAAATTATTACGCAGCACCAAGGTAGGTCTTTCTGAAATTCCGGTGCAATGCGGGTTTAATGATCAGACGAGCATGACGCGCGCCTTTCGTCAGGAACTGAAAATCACACCGCTTAAGTACCGTCGCAGTTTTAGCGAATCACTTAAAAAGCGTGTTAATGGCGCTTCTGTTGTCGTGCTGCGCTCGTAACTTTAAATCTCACCCACTTTTAATAATCAACACACCCAATTAACACATACTTATATGCATCAAGATATTTCACCAAAAGATAAACAACTACTTTTCTGGGGCAGTTTTCTAGCCTTGTTCGCTGCTGCGGTCGGCTTCGTATTCCGCGTGATGGTTCTGGGCGATTGGCAAGCTGAGTTCAATCTAACTGGAGCCGAGGTTGGGCGTATCTTTGGCGCTTCGCTTTGGCCGATTGCAGTGACAATGATCTTCTTCAGTCTGATCGTGGATAAGGTGGGTTATAAATCGTCGATCTATTGTGCCTTCGCTTTGCAGATTCTCGGTGGCGTTCTGACTTTTATGGCGGATTCGCCGAACACTCTATACTGGGCGTCGATTTGCGCGGGCTTAGGTCATGGTGTTGTGGAAGCAGTCATCAACCCCGTGTGTGCGAGCATCTATTATAAAGATAAGAGTAAGATGCTGAATATTCTGCATGCCTCTTGGCCCGCGGGCTTTGTGATTGGTGGTATTTTGATGCTGAGCCCCGGCTTGCGCGATCTCAGTTGGAACTTGAAGGCACTGTGGATCGTACTTCCGGTTCTTTGCTATGGTGTGATGTTTATTAAAGCGAAATTCCCAGTTGATGAGCGTGTGTTAAATAAAGTGCCTTATTCGGAAATGTTGAAAGAGGTTGGATTTTTAGGCACTTTCCTCGCTGCATTTTTATTGTTTTATGAGCTGTATGGTCGCTTTGGAAGTGCGACGGAGCATCTGATTTGGATTAGCTTGGGCGCGGGCGCGCTCATTGGTGCTGGCTTTGGGGTTTTCACCAAGTCTATTGGCAAGCCGCTTTATTTTTTACTGTGTGTATTGATGATTCCTCTAGCGACGACGGAGCTTGGTACGGATGCATGGATTAAGGAGTTGATGACGCCGACGATGGGGAAATTTGCAGGCTGGGCGATTGTTGTATCGGCTTTGATTATGATGGTGCTGCGCTTTCAAGCTGGCTTCTTGACGAGCCGTTTTTCGCCGCCGACGATTTTGGTGATTAGTAGTCTCTTCTCATTTTGTGGCTTGATGGCACTTTCCGTTTCCTCTGGCGTTGCGGTTTGGGGCGCTTTCGTGCTCTACGCGGTGGGGCAAACATTCTACTGGCCGACAGTGCTCGGCTTTATTGCAGAGCGTTTCCCTAAGGGTGGAGCTTTAACGCTCAACTCCGCGACTGCAATTGGCTTGCTCGCCGTAGGGATTATTGGCACGCCAATTCTAGGCGTTTTTAACGATAGTCATACCGTTAGTAATGTGAAAGTGGTATCCGAAGAGATACATATGGCTGCTAAGTCCGATGCCTCTTTTTTCGGCGCGTCTTATGAATCGATTGATCGTGCAAAGGCCACAGAACTTGCCGCAGAGCAGGGCTTGAGTGATGAGTTAGAAGGCGCGATGAATGAGGCCTCTCGTCAATCGCTACGAACCACGGCCATCAGTTTTCCCTTGGTCATGCTGATCGCGTTCGGATTGATCGCCCTCTATTATCGCAAGATGGGCGGTTACCAACCGATCGAGTTGCACCGTGAATCATCTAACAGCTAATTAACTAATAAAACGATATTGTTTATAATATGCGATTAGGATTAAATACCTTTTTAGTCAGTCCGGGATTTACGGACGCTGATCTACCCCTTATTGCGACTTTTGAGAAATACGGTGCACAGTTAGTGGAGCTTGCAATAGTCGAGCCTGCGTCAGTTTCAGTTCCAAAGCTCAAAACTGCTTTGGCATCATCGAGGCTTGAGCAACCGGTTATTTGCGGTGCTTTCGGTGCTGGTCGTGACTTGAGGGGTAGCCCCTCTGAAGTTGCGAATGCGATTCATTATGTTTCTGAACTCATTGAGATGGCTCATGCCTTGGGCGCAAAGATTGTTTGTGGGCCGATGTATTCGCGGACGGGTCGGAGCGGGGCACATACTGCAGAGGAGCGGGAATCGCAATTTGATCAAATCGCATTAGGCCTCGAGGAGCTTTGCCGTAAAGCGGAGGCTGCCGGTATCGTACTTGCGCTGGAGCCACTCAATCGTTTCGAGACAGATTGTATCAACACATTGGAACAAGCGGTAGAGATGATTGATCGTGTAGGCAGTGATGCTCTGAAAATACATATTGATACCTTCCACATGAATATTGAGGAGGATGACTCCGGGGCGACCAGTCGTCAATATGCCGAACACATAGGACATGTGCACGCCAGCGCGAGTCATCGTGGCTTACTCGGGGAGGATCAGGTGGATTGGACTGGCGTCCTGGGAGCCCTCCATAATGTCGGGTATCAAGGCGATATTGTCATTGAAAGTTTTTCTGAGGACAATCAGGTTATTGCCAGAGCGGCATCGATCTGGCGCACACTTTATGATAGCCCCGAGCAAATGGCAGTCGAAGGACTGCAATTTCTTAAAAAAAGTTGGCAACAAATTGAGCAATCTAAGGGACAAACTGTTTGATCTTCTATGCGTTATCCTGACATCTTAAAAATCAGCTCGGCTCTGCTTCTGTTTTCAAGTGGCGCTCTTTTGACTGCTGCGGTTGAGACCAAAGAGATTCTCTTTCTGGCTGGAAAGAAAAGTCACGGCTACGGGACGCATGAGCACAAGGCAGGGTCCATGCTCCTAGCGCGCTGTCTGAATGAGAGTGGACTCAACATAAATGCTAAAGTAGTGGTCGATGGGAAGTGGCCCCAGCGGAAAAAAGATGAAGCAAGGCCTGATTCTGTCGTGATGTATTGTGATGGATTTAAGCGCCATTTGGCGAAAGAGCACCAAAGTGAGATTCAAGCATGGGTCGACCATGGTGTGGGCGTCGCTTGCTTGCATTTCGGTGTTGAGGTCGAGCCTGAGCATTTAGGAGCACAATTCCTTGATTGGATCGGTGGCTATTTTGAAATCGGTTGGTCGGTTAATCCACATTGGACCGCTGATTTTAAGGACTTTCCCGAGCATCCAATCACTCAAGGTGTGCAGCCTTTCACTATTCTAGATGAATGGTATTACCATATGCGTTTTCAGCCTGAAATGAAGGGCGTGACTCCAATTTTATCCGCATTGCCGCCAGTGCAAAGCCTCACTGATCGCTCTGAGGACATCAATCGCGGTAGTAATCCTACTGTATTGGCCGCAGTTCAAGCTGGCGAGCAGCAACATGTCGCCTGGGCCTACGAACGACCCGATGGGGGGCGCGGATTTGGCTTCACTGGTGGTCATTTTCACAAGAACTGGCAGCAGGATGATTTTCGTAAACTCGTACTCAATGCCCTCGTTTGGACGGCAAAATGCGAGGTGCCAGAAGGCGGAGTATTTTCTCGCACCCCGACCGATATCGAAATGGAAGCCAACCAAGATTACCCGAAACCACAGACTAAGAAATAACACATTTATCATCCCTATCTCTTATTATGAAAACTTCTCTAATCACTCTTCTCCTGCTGGCTTTACCGTTAGGTCTTTATGCGAAACCGATCAAAGCCTTGTTAATTACTGGAGGCTGTTGTCATGATTATGATGCGCAGCGAGAAATTATTCCGGCGGCAGTCGATTTTTATTCTAAATTACCAGTGGAGTGGACGATTTACCACCAGCGCACAAAGGCAGGTGACCGCCTCTTGGAGCTGTATAAGAATCCTGATTGGGCAAAGGGCTATGATGTTGTGGTTCACAACGAGTGCTTTGCTAACATTGGTGACGTCGACTATATTGAAAACATTTTAAAGCCCCATCGTGAAGGAGTGCCTGCGGTAATGATTCACTGCTCCATGCACTGTTACCGCACTGGGCCGACCGCTGAAGAGTGGTGGAAGTTCTGTGGCGTGCATTCCCCTGGGCATGGACCAAAACATCCCTTTGAGGTTAAAATCACCGCACCGAAACATGAAATTATGCAGGGCATGAGCGATTGGAAGACGCCCCAAGGTGAGCTCTATTTTATCAAGACCGCATACTCCACGATGACGCCGCTCGCGGAATCACTCTCCAAAAAGACAAAGACGATGCATACAAACATCTGGGTCAATGCATACGGACCCAGCGAGACAAGGGTTTTCGGAACTTCGATTGGACATCACAATGAAACCATGCTAGAACCTAATTATATGGAGATGATTACTCGTGGACTCCTCTGGGCAGTCGGTAAGCCGGTCCTTGAAAACATAAACAGCAATAACCTCTAACTTATTATTTTAAAATTAGTTAAACCACTTACGCATAAATTATGAAAAATAGTTTACTTGAATCACCCTTTGACAGACGCAATTTTCTTAAAAAAAGTGCAATAGCTGGAACAGGCTTTATGATCGCTCCGTCAGGATCTTTGTTTGGTGCGACCTCAGCAAATAACCGTCTTAACATTGCTTTGATCGGAGCTTATGGTCGCGCTAAGGCACACTACGGCACTCTGCACAAAGAAAATGTCGTCGCGATTTGCGATGTTAGTCGCGAAAACCTTGCTTTTGCTGCAAAGGAATTTCCTAAAGCTAAGATCTACGAGGACTGGCGAAAGTGTCTCGACCATCCAGGGCTCGACTCAGTTCTTTGTTGTACTCCGGATCATCACCATGCCTTTATTTCAAACTGGGCTCTCAATCGCGATCTGCACGTCTATATGGAAAAGCCGATCGCCATTACCGTCAACGAGGCAAGGATCGTGCGTGAGACTTATTTAAAGAAGAAGCATAAGCTGGCTACTCAGGTTGGCATGCAGCGCCATGCCTTCAATAACTTTTCTAGGCTGCGTGAAATGATCCACGATGGTGCGATTGGGGAACTCAAAGATGTTCATGTTTGGGGTAATCGACAGATACCCAAGCCAGGCTATTTACCAGCGGCAGGCACGCCGCCAGATGGCCTAAATTATGACCTTTGGCTCGGACCTTCGCCAGATCACCCATACAATCCAGGTTATTTTACAGGACGACCTGGAGCCAACTGTCTACAGTGGAACATGTATTGGGATTTCGGTATCGGGCAGATGGGCGATATGGGTAGTCATACTATGGATTTAGTATGGAACGTAATCGATGCAAAATTACCAGACTCCGTCAAAGTAGCTTCACCTGAAGCCTTCAATCCAGATGTGACACCAGTCAATTTAACATCGACCTATATGTTTCCTAAAAATGACTGGCGAGAGAAGATTCGAGTCACTTGGTATCAAGGCGGGGCGATGCCAAAATCACCATCTAAGTGGCTAGATTTAAATAAGATTGGGCACGGTGCGATGTTCAAGGGTGACAAGGGTTTTGTCATCGCAGACTTTAGCAGCCGTATGCTCTATCCATCTGGTAAGGATATTGATCTGACCTACTTTAAGCCACGCACAAAAGATGAGATCACGCCACCTTTGGGTAATTTTCAAGAGCAGTGGACTCGAGCCTGTAAAAATGGCCAGCCTACTGAGACCGCTTGTAATTTCGAATACAGCGCGAACATGATTGAGACAATGTGCCTTGGCTTGGCCGCCTTTCGTGCCGGCGTTCCGCTGGATTACGATGGGGGTCGAGGTCAGTTTTCCAACAATGCGGCGGCTAATCAGTATTTAACCAAACCGTATCGCAAGGGTTGGACCTTCGACGGATAGAGAACAGGGTCATTTGCGCGCTTAATCTTATTCGGACGAGAGAAGTAGGCGCAAAAAAAGCGACGAACTTCGAGTGAAGATCGCCGCTAAATGGCGGGATAGACGAGACTTGAACTCGCGGCCTCCTGCGTGACAGGCAGGCGCTCTAACCAACTGAGCTACTACCCCAAAAAGTTGGGAAAGATCGGACAGTAAAAATCGGATTGTGCATGTCAAGCGGTGTTTCCTTGAATTTGTAAATAATTATGCGGACCCTTTTTAGCACGCATTTTCATAAAAAAACTATTTTAAGCCTCTGGTAATACGAAATTAAATTCGTGCTTTACTTGTGATCATTTATGCGAATCTTAGAGAGCATGCTACCGCAGGAGTCACGTTGCAATGTTTTCACAAAACATGCGCATGTGCTCATTTATTTGCAGGCACACCCGGATCAACCATTAAGACGCGTGGCTTTGGCCATTGGAATCACTGAACGAGCAGTTCAACGTATCGTATCTGAACTTGAAGAAGGCGGCTATTTGAAGCGAACTAAGGTCGGTCGACAAAATAAATACGAGATTAATGGGGATATGCCTCTGCGACATTCACAAGAGTCGCACCGCACCATAAAAGAACTCTTGGATTGGGTAGATCGTAATACTGGAGATACTTTAGATGAATATAATGTGCTTGAAAACTGGACTGTGGGCGAACACGGCTCGGAAGTTTAAATAAACATATCATTTTATCCTGATATCTTGATATATCACTTGCAATTATTTCCTGAGCGACCTTAATTTATACTCACAATGAGTAAAAATTTCATCTTCTCTTCTGAATCGGTCGGCGAAGGCCACCCCGATAAGGTATCCGATTATATTTCCGATAGCGTGCTTGATGCGTGTTTGGAACAAGACCCGATGAGTCGTGTGGCTTGTGAGACGCTGGTTAAGAGCAACTGCGTTTTCCTAGCTGGTGAAATCACTACAAATGCGAAGCTCAATTACGAAGAGATCGTTCGCGGGGCTATTCGCAATATCGGCTATGTGAATAACGATGATATTTTCCACGCCGAAAAAGTCTTTATTTCGAATATTTTGACTGCACAATCTACAGATATCAAGCAGGGCGTAGACGCCACTGGTGCCGAAGGAAAGGACACCGTTGAGCAAGGTGCGGGTGACCAAGGTATTATGTTTGGTTATG
>CALBPO010000110.1 GCA_937899295.1 uncultured Opitutia bacterium | reverse complement strand
GGCCACACCGGGCGCCCAATTGTGCGCGGTATGTGATCAAACTTCCGCCGCGGCCCCACGCGGGCCCCTGGGCGCGGCAACGCCGCCGAGGACGCGGAGGTTCTACTTTGTGCGAGTGAAACGGGCTTCGACCTCGGCGTCAAAAGGCTCCGGAAGGCTCTCGACAATGGTGACTCTACAATTACTTTACATGGGAAAGAATTGCACTGCCTCGGCTTCGACACGGAACGGCCGCCGACGTTTCGCAAAGGTTTTGAAATTGGCAAATAGGGTATTGTTCCGTTGCGGAGCCAGGGCGTCTTCAAATACGCGCCGCGTGCAGTTTCCATTCGCTCGAAGTGCGTATCGTTAAGCGCTTTTGCCGTAAAATGGCTGGCCGCCCAGAGCATTTCCACGATAGCCGCACGCAAGACGAGCGCGAAGTTCGTGCAAGTATGATCTCTACCCGACCTATCAGTCCTAGCGAATCTGAAATACAATCTAACCCCCGCAGTCGCAGTGCACGCCTGCGCGCTATTCGTAAAATTATCTAAGCAATTTTTATTATGCTACAAACATCTCATAGAGCTCGCAAACATGTCATATTACTGATTATCGCAATGGTTACGGTTACTGTCTGCAGTGCCTTTGCTATTGTCTGGATGCAACAGCAGATCTCTCGCACTGCTCAAAGCAGCAAGCATTTCGAATCTCAGCTTGCGGAGACTTCCCGTAAGCTTCGCTACCTCGACGAGCGTATAGCAGGCTATCATCAGCCAGTCGTTTTGCAGGGCAAAGTCGCAGGGATCCTTCGCCCATCGGTCGAGGATCAAGTCGTCTTTGTCGAAGAGCGCCAGCTCGCTACTGGTCGTGCCTATGCCGTTTCGCAGCCCTACGAAGTTTCTATGGATCTCGCTCTACTCGATATCGATAGATCCCGTTAAGATAATTATCACCCTGACGATAGAACCATGCAAGTTACCTCAAACTATTACCGTTGCCGCGCACAAAGCGCTGTATTCGCAGAGTCACTTATACTGCACGGAGAGAGCCCCTCTTCCACTGAGGGTATATCCTCCTCTAATTCCAAGCAGCCCACACCACTCCGTCCGTCGCGTCAGACCCTACGCGGCTTTGCAAATCTCTTCAAAGCCCAGAATCAAAATCGCGTCGCTTAAATAATAAATAATGAGTAAAGCTTTCGTATCCAATGGGCGTTCTTCACTTATATCACTTGCGGTGGCTTGTGCCTTTTGCGTCTTGCTGGGGCGCTTATTCTATCTACACGTCTGGAATCAAGCAGCGCTACTAGAACACGTCCAAGATAACCGTAAAATGGTTAATGTCGTCGAGGCCCGCCGTGGCAACATCGTCGACACTCGCGGTAACCTTCTTGCGACCACACGCACCACTTATAATATAGGCGTTGATCCGCAGGCTTTTAAAGAGAGCGACCGTGTGAAATTGGTAGACCTCGCACGAATCCTAGGTAGACCGCTGCATGAACTTGAGGCGAAGATTGACCGCAAGACACGCAAAGTATCCAACGATACAAAAGAAGTCCGCCTTATCCGCTGGGCTGTGCTTGCCAAAGATGCAGACGAAGGCACACATGACGCGGTCAAAGCACTAGGCCTACGTGCGGTTTACGGTAACCAAAGCCACGCCCGCGCTTACCCAGCTGCTCAACTAGCAGCGCATATTCTAGGCTACGTGAATAAGGAAGAAACACCTGTCACTGGAATCGAACGCTTCTTTGATTATTATTTACGTGGCCAAGATGGCTGGCGCGAAACCGAGCGCGATGGTAAACGCCACGAACTCGCACAGTTCCGCGAGCGGGAAGTAGAGTCAACCGACGGTCTCAATGTAGAGCTCAGTATCGATCAAATGGTTCAGCACATTGTTGAAGCCGAGATCGCACGAGTTGTTGAGGAGTTTAATCCAAAGGGCATCAGCATCATCGTTAGCCAGCCAGCCACGGGTGCAGTATTGGCAATGGCCAACTATCCGACTTACGATCCCAACGAATTTTATAACACCAAGAAATACCCGATCGCTAATCAGCGTAACCGTGCGCTGACTGACGTATTCGAGCCAGGTTCCACATTCAAAATTGTGCCCGCAGCAGCAGCGCTCAACGAGGGCATCGTCCATCCTGGCGATATGTTTCAGACAGGAGTAGCACGGGTCAGCTATAAAGGCCGCACACTCAAGCTACCTTCCGACCATCATACTTATGAGAGCCTTTCCATGCACGATATTGTGGTCAAGTCGAGCAACCGTGGTGCCGCGCATCTTGGTCTTATCTTAGGTGATCAACGTCTGCATGATTACTCAGCAGCCTTTGGTTTTGGCGAAAAGACGGGTTGCGATATTGGCGGCGAAATCAGTGGAACGCTCCACGCTCCACGTAATTGGGATGGTTTGACCATCACACGTCTTCCTATGGGGCATGCAATCAGCGCTACGCCCATGCAAGTACACTCTGCCATGTCAGTAATCGCTAATGATGGGGTGCTCATGGAGCCAATGCTAGCCAAGCGTATCTTCGATTCTGCTGGTCAAGATGTGGTTCGCTTTCAACCCAAAGCTAAACGCCGAGTAGTTTCAACAGAAGTCGCCCAAACTGTAGCTAACATGCTCGCCGACGTCGTGGGTGAGCAAGGCACTGCTCGCCGCGCCGCTATCGGTAATTACGACATCGCAGGAAAGACCGGCACCACGCAGAAAATTGTTAATGGGCGTTATTCCAGCCAGCACCACGTTGCTTCGTTTAGTGGCTTTTTCCCAGCCGATAAACCATCGCTAGTTATCACCGTCGTCGTCGACGAGCCGCAGTCTCGAGGCGTTGCTTATGGGGGCTCTTTCGCTGCGCCTGCCTTTCGTAATATTGCTGAAGCTTGTATTGCCTATTTGGGTATCCGCCCTGCTCGGTCA
>CALBPO010000109.1 GCA_937899295.1 uncultured Opitutia bacterium | reverse complement strand
CCGAGCTCACCCACAGATAACGAAGGAGAGGCCCACTCAGGTGTGACTGCCTTAAAATGTGCAAGTCTCGCTGCCACGACCCTACTATTGACCGCTTGCGCCACCTCGCCCGACCGCAGCGAAGCACCTGCCATCGATCTTCCTACGGCTTGGACCAGCCATAGTTTCAACACTGCACCCACCGCTTGGCTGGCAGACTTCGACTCGCCGCAACTCGAAGCGCTCGTGCTCGAAGCGCTCGCCACAAGCCCAAGCCTCAAAGCTACCGCAGCGCGCTTTGCCCAATCCCTTGCTGAAGCACGTATATCGGGTGCCAAACTCAAACCTAGCGCGGGACTCGGGCTCAACGGTGCACGCCAAAAGATCAACACATTTGGTCCTAACTCCACCGGTGGCGTCATTTTCGAAAACTACAACCTCGCGCTCGACCTCAGTTGGGAAGTCGACCTCTGGGGACGCCTGCGCGACCAAACATCTGCCGCAGTGGCTCGAGCTGAAAGCTACCAAGCCGACCTCGAAGCTGCTCGTCTCTCGCTAGCCGCTCAGATAACAAAAGGCTGGCTCAACCTGATCGAAGCAAAGCAACAACTCGCTCTATCAGAGCACACAGCAGAGGCCTACCGCGACAATCAACGCGCGCTCGAATCTCGCTTCAAACTTGGCCTTGCCGAAGGCTTTGACCTACGCCGTATCCTAACCCAAGCCGCCTCCGCCGAAGCCGATACCGTCGCCCGCCAGCGCACACTCGATCAAGCCGCCCGCCAGCTGGAAGTCGTCCTTGGGCGCTACCCTGCAGGAGCGCTTGATGCTATCATTACTTTTCCCAGTCTCCCACCGACGATCCCCGCTGGTCTACCAGCCAACCTTATCCAACGTCGTCCCGATCTGGTCTCAGCCGAGCGCCAACTCGCTGCGACTGATCGAGAGCTAAGAGCCTCCAAAAAAGACCTCCTACCAAAGATCAGTTTGACCGCATCGGGCGGGACCTCTTCGCAAGAGTTCGAAAACCTCCTCGATGGTGACTTCGGTGTCTGGACACTCGTGGGAAATCTCACGCAACCGATCTTCCAAGGCGGGCGTATCCTCGCCAATATCGATCGCAATAACGCACTACGCGAGCAAGCGGCTGCTAATTACCACGACAGCGCGCTGCGCGCCTTCCTTGAAGTCGAAACTACCCTAGCAGCAGAGCAATTCATTCGTCGCGAACAAGCCAAGCTAGCCATCGCCGCCGAAGAGGCCACCGCTACCGAAGCTCTCGCTTGGGATCGCTACCGCAGCGGCACTGGCGATTTCCTCAGTGCTCTCGACGCCAAGCGCACGGCCGATGTTGCCCGTAGCCGCCTCCTCAGCGTGTCCAACATCTTCTTACAAAACCGCGTCGATCTATATCTCGCGCTCGGTGGCGCTTTTGAAAGTAACAGCCTAATCCAGACGCCGTCTGAAACGGCGAAGAACCTCTCTGACACAAAGGGTAGCTAAAGCACCCCTTAAGCATAGAATCTCCACTATTCTACCATGAAACCCATTCTCCCAATAATCATCCTGCTCGCCGCAGGAAGTATCACTGCAATGCTCGTCATTTTCAAGCCCGACGCCGCTGAGCTTACACCAGAGCGCCCCATCACCAGCGTCGAAGTCATCGCCGTGCAGCCGCAGTCCATCCAACTCACAGTTAGCAGCCAAGGTACACTTTTACCCACAATAGAAACCGACCTGATCGCGGAAGTCAGTGGTCGTGTGATCAAAGTGAGCGACTCTTTCCGAATCGGTAATCACTTCCGCAAAGGCGATCGCTTAATTAAAATTGATCCCGCTGACTATGAAGCCGCCGCTGCCCATGCAAGCGCCGACCTAGCCGATGCGGAGCTTGCTCTGGCGCAAGAACTAGCACAATCCGAACAAGCCGCCGCCGACTGGCAGGCGCTCGGAGACGGGAAAGCGAGCGACCTCACACTACGCAAACCACAACTCGCCCAAGCAAAAGCCCGAATCGCTAGCGCCGAAGCCAGACTCAAGCGTGCCCTACGCGACCTTGCTCGGACTGAAATTATAGCGCCCTACGACGGCATTGTACTAAGCAAGCAAGTCGATCTCGGCCAGTTCGTCATCGCCAATCCTGCTAACCCACTCGGCCGTATCTACGCGACTGGAAGCGCTGAAATACGCCTACCTATTACCGAAAAAGAAGCTGCCCTACTTGACCAGCGGACCAAGCGCCAGCGCTTCGTCAAACTCACGCAAGGTACTGGCGAGGACACTCGCATGGCCCCACTCGTTCGTATCGAAGACAACGTCGACCCTAGCAGCCGACTGCTCTACGCTGTCGCTAGAATCCAAGACCCATTTTCTCCCACGCCCGATCAATCCGCCCTAAGACGCGGCACCTTTTTACAAGCCGAAATCGAAGGCCGTAATCTCAGCGATGCCTACGCCCTACCAAGATACGCCTTACGCGGCTCAAATAGCGTCTACATCGTCAACAAGTCTGATACGCTCGAAACCCGTATAGTCGAGATCATCAAAAGCGACGCCAAGGAAGTCATCATCACCGCCGGTCTCGAGCCTGGTGAGCGAGTCGCCACAAGTCCTATTGCCTACTACATAGAGAATATGGCCGTCGATGTTATCAAGTAAACGCTCTGTTTCATAATTTCTAATTCCCCCTTATGATCCGTTGGTTCACACAAAATGGCGTCGCCGCCAACCTTCTCGCAGGCATTACCATAATCACGGGTATTTTTGCGGCCATGAATATCAAGCTTGAGCTCTTCCCCGAGCTAGATCTCGACATCGTTAGTATCACAGTTCCTTACCCCGGCGCTGCCCCCGAAGAAGTCGAAAGCGGCATCGTCGAGCTGATCGAAGACCGCATCCAAGATGTGGATGGCATCAAGAAAATGACTGCCACCGCGGGCGAAGGAATCGGCACCCTGCTCGTCGAAGTGGAGCGCGGCTACGATGCGACCGAAATCTCTGATAAAATAAAAGTGCGCGTCGACACTATCGATAATCTTCCCGAGGAGGCCGAAGAACCTACGGTCGAAGAGTTACTCATCCGCAATGAAGTCATATCCCTCGCAATCTATGGTCACACGGATGTAAGGACGCTCAAAGAGATTGCCGAGTTCATTCGCGACGAACTAAACGTCCGCGAGAGCATCACCCAAGTCGATGTCAAAGGAGTGGCTGAATTTGAGATCTCGATTAACGTATCGGAATTA
>CALBPO010000108.1 GCA_937899295.1 uncultured Opitutia bacterium | reverse complement strand
GTGTAGGGTTGCCCCATCGCGCCTTGTGTATCCCGAGACCACACATCGCGCAGCAAGGTGTTTTGATTTCCGCCATCAAAGGCCCATGAGTAATTCATGCTTGAACGGAAGTCGATCTTGTCGAACTCCTTGACGCCCTCGTCCTCAAACAAGGGGTACTTGAGCTTCCCATTGCCATATTCCTTACGAAAGATCATGCGGAACCCATGTTTCGGATTACGCCCCTGTCGGCTAAAGCCACCACGTGCACGGAGACCGCCATTTACCTGAAAACCTTTAGAACCGTCCTGATTGAGAAGCTCGACCGAGGCCGCCCGTTCCCAATGACGCCCTCGTCCCCGAGCATTCGCATAAATACCAGTCGTAGAGTCGAAGAGACTTTTGATTGGTGCGACAATGGATAGCGAAGGCAGAGATTGTAGAGAAGCCTTGACCTCCTCAGCCGTGTGTAGCCTACCAACAATCGCGGTATCCATCCCATAGTCCATTTCCTGTTGATTCACATAGCCATCTGGCCAGCCAGGAGGTGGCACGTGTTTAGGCGTTCGAATGATGTCATCGAGAAAGAGGAAGGTCCGCGTGACGACGCGGGCAGCTTTGTGCTTCGGCTTAAAGGCCGCTACTCGTAATGTGGTTGTTTTCGAAATCGCTAATGGTCCGGTATAGATTCTGCCGACATCAATCGTTGGCTCATCTCCATTGATTGTGTAGCGGATTTCCGCACCCGCCGTTGAGGTCTCAAGCTCCAGTTTGAAGGGCTTCTCAAAGTGACCTCCACTCTGACTCAGATAGAGAGGCTTAACAATACCCAACAGCTTCTCACTATTAGGTTCACCAGGAGTTGGCTCTAACAACATCCCATCTTCGTCCGTCGTACCAATGCGGCCATAGGATACATCATCATGCTGATCAGGGAACTTTGGAGCGTAGGCATGGCAGACCGTCTTGCCATCTGGCTTGACGAGAGCCAAGTACTCGCCCTCGCCATCGAGCTTGAATGGCACGTGCATGGCGGGCGCCCGCTTCTTGGGCCTGTTAGGAAGACGCACCCGACGTTGACGACGCTCCAGACGCTCCAAGATCTCCTCCACTCTCTCAGGCGACATCCTCTCGATGAACTCTTCTGATATTCCCCAATCCAGCAGTCGCTGCCGCTTCGGATCGATCGACGCCGCAACGTTGATCTCCTTCTCCAACCCAGATGCAAAGAGGACGAGATAGCCACCAGCAGGTAGCGAGACCTTGGGAAACTTCCACCCATCCAATTCTTTTTTAGAATCCGTTAGGGCATAGCCTTCTAAGTTGAGCGCTTCACTATCGGGATTATGAATCTCGATCCAATCGTAAGTTTCACCGTCTGTGTCCTTAAGGCCCGTATTATTCTGGGCAAGAAACTCAGAAATTAATGGTTCTGCTAAGGCGGTCTTGGCCAGAAAGACCGAGGCAAGGAAGGATCCAGCAAAGAGACAAGCGGTGAGCGAACGGATACCAGAGCAGGCCTCCTCGACGCCTACTTGACCTTCGGGCAAGATGAGGACGTTGCCTTCTCGTTCCAACTCGAAGCCAAGGAAATCAAAAGAGCTAAATACCGCAATGGTCACTTTGGTCAGCAAAAAGACGCGGATCTGTGTCTCAGCCACAGAAACCAACGGCGCCGAAATCATCCAAATTAAAGCGGGGAAAAGAAAGAGCGCGGTCAGCGCAAGGCGATGCTTGAGCGGCATTGCCTGACCGTCGGCGCACTGCTTTGAAAAGATAAAGACTGTACTAAGCGCGAGCCCTGCAAGACTGGCTGCGATGGCGAGCGAGGCGGGATTTTGCGGCCCTGTCGCCGCGCGCAAGAGCGCGCCAATCGTGAAAAGGCAAATCGAAGCAGCGAAGACAGCTACCGCTAGCCATTCAAGAAGAGAAGTTAGCGCATTACGCTCGACTTGACCAGGCGCATGACCTGCAAAGAGATAGCTGCGAATGACAGGCCAGCGGTCGAAAAGAACATAACCAGCAAATAAAGGCACGAGGTAGCCGAAGCTATAATCTTCTCGATTACTCCACCAATAAAACTGATCCCATACCGTGTAGAGAGCGAAACCGACAATCAGGCAAAAGGCCGCAATTTGTTCTGGCAGGATGCTCTTGAAGTTTTGGGATTTGATTGCTGTCGTCACGGAGTCGAACAAGCGATATGCTTGGATTAGGAGATGAGATAGAACTCAAAGATTTGCTTCGCTTAAGCTCCGAAGCAACACCGAAAAGGCGTTTTTAAGGCCCTGAATTAACCATCGACGCGGGCTTTTAAGGACTCTATTGTCCACCGCTCTTTTTATGGACGAATCCATACCTACACAGACATCCACACAGCTCCCTTCATCGATGGAGCGGCTCCACGCCTATTGGCGCATGCCCTACATCCTTGCGTCCAAAAACCCAGAAGAAAGTGGCAATCCATTTATCCATATTACAGAGACAGGCGATGACGCTAAGGAGTATATTCTCCATCGTGGCATGCACAATTACATCGTAATGAACCGCTATCCTTATAACGCAGGCCATCTACTCGTCTTACCCTTTCGCGAAGTAGCTCAACTTGAGGACCTCAGTAATGAAGAACGCCACGAGCTAATAGACCTCGTCGTTGAAGCACAAAATATTCTAAACCGTGCCCTCCGCCCCGACGGTTTCAACACTGGATTCAACTTTGGCGATGCCGCGGGCGCAGGTATCCCTTGCCATTTACATTGTCACGTCGTGCCACGCTGGAACGGCGACACAAACTTCATGCCAGTCATTGGCAACACTCGTGTCCTTCCAGACTCGATGGACGCCATGTGGCAGCGCCTGCACGCCTGCGTTGAAGCCCAAATTTAAAAGTATGCCGTCCGAGACGATCCACTTTCCCAGCGCCCGTCAATTGAGCCTGCTCTATGCAGACGACGAACGTAATCTTGAAGAAGCCGAGCACAGCCTGGGCGTCAGCATAGCGAGTCGTGACGACTGGGTCACAGTTGAAGGCAAGATCGAGCGTATCGCTAAATTAAAGGCAGTCTTCGAACTGCTTGAAGCCGCCCGCGCCCAAGGCCTACGCATCCGCAGCTCCGACTTCCACTACACCCTACGCTGTGTGGCTGGGGGCAAGGCCGATGAGCTTCGTGAGATCTACCGACACCCCCTCGTTATAAAACTTAGGCGACAGAGCGTCGTGCCCAAGACGCTCAATCAAAAACGCTACTTGGAAGCGATCGACGCGCATCCGATCACCTTCGGTATCGGTCCCGCTGGCACGGGCAAAACCTTCTTGGCCATGGCCATGGCGCTGCGCGAGCTACTCGAGGGTCGCGTCGAACGGATCATTCTGACCCGCCCCGCAGTTGAAGCAGGCGAAGCGCTCGGCTTTCTTCCTGGTGAGCTGCAGGAGAAAATCTTACCCTACCTAACCCCACTCTACGACGCCATGAACGACATGATCGGCAAGGAGCAAACCATGCGACTAGTCGAGCGCGGGATCGTTGAGATAGCGCCGCTCGCCTACATGCGCGGCCGCACCCTCGCCAATGCATTCGTCGTGCTCGATGAAGCACAAAATACCACTCACGAACAAATGATGATGTTTCTCACCCGCCTCGGTGACGGCAGTCGCATGGTAGTGACGGGCGACATCACCCAAACCGACCTACCGCGCAATAAACAATCTGGCCTCAAGGAGGCCACCCGCGTGCTCAAAGACATCGAGCGCATCCACCTCTTTTACTTTGATGGCCAAGACGTCGTCCGCCACCCGCTCGTGCAAGACATCATTAACGCTTACGCAATAGCTTAATCTAACCTACGGCGGTTAAAGCACGCCAATACACCATTTACCTATGGCTTTTTTCACTAAAAAAAACAATAATAAGCGTAAGTCCAAAGACGGACCCAGTAGCACTCGCAAGGATACCGGCCGTGGCAAAGAGTCGGCAAGCTCGCACTTTTTCGAGACCAGTCAGTTGATCGAGGTCAGCCTCTTTCTGCTTTTTTCGGCACTCATTATAACTATCTGCTACCTCGGACAAAAACCGAAAGGACCCCGCATCATCCTCAATCAAGCGGCACAGACACGAGTCGTTTCCGAGTTCCAATTTCAATACGAAAGCGGAGTGATGGCTGAAGCGAAAGCGGCAGCAGCGCGCGCACAAGTACCACCTGTTTTCCAGCGCACCTTCGAACCATTTGAAAACTTTCGTCAGTTTATCAATGAGCTCAACATAAGTATCGCAAAGAACCAAATCGACTACGAAGAAGACGGCCGTGAAGTTCTCCAAGCCGAGCTCCTAAAAACCGCAACGACACTGATTGAGTCGAGCCAGTTAGCAGTTGAGGCCGAGTCCATTTCCAACCTCACAAAGCAGACCAAACCCAAGGAGCGATCCACGCTTTTCAAGGATGCACTTTCTCTACTCAAAGAAATCTATGAGGATGGTATCTACTCAGCCAGGAGCTCCGAGACGGTAGGACCACAGGTCACCGTCATTCAACTCGTTGATGAGGATGGCCGCTACAATCTACCAGACGCTCGCTCTTTGGCCGATGCGCTCGTTGCACTCCGCGTCAGGATCAACTCACTCTCTGGCAACTCCGCCACGGCGCGCGTTCTCTTCGACATCTTCCGTGAAGGCCTTGAGCCCAACCTTCTCTACAGCGCGATCGGCACAAATCGGGCGATTCAGCTAGCCATCGACCAATTAGAACCAAGCGTAATCGATTTTAAAGAAGGTGACACCTTGATCGAGCCGGGAACCATGATTAAAGAAGCCGACATAGAGCGTATTGCTGCCTATCGACAGGTTGAGCTAGACCGCCGCGGCAACTCGCTTATCTTCAATCCACTCTTTATTGAGCGACTCATGCTGACCTCGATCCTTCTGATCGCCGTTTATATTTACGTGAAGCAAGGCCTGCGAGAACTGCACAAGCGAAATCGAGCCATCGCTATCACCGCCGTCAGCATTCTGCTCAATTTATTAATTATTCGGATAATCATGGAGATCGGCGAAAGTGCGCTCATTAATAGCCGACCTTCGCTAAGCATGTTACCCTATGTAGCCCCTTACGCACTCGCACCGATTATCGTGGCCGTGCTCGTTGGAGGTGCTCCCGCTGTGCTCTCGGCGCTGATCATCGCAGTCGTCTTTGGCATCATTCAAAACAATTCAGTTGAGTTCATACTCATAGCTTTTCTCTCGGGTGTCGTCGGTGCCTATGTATCGACCAACATCCGTAAGCGCTCAAAACTCGTTCGCTCGGGACTGCTGGCTGGCGCGACAGCTGCTATCGCTGCTGCGGCCATCGGTTTCCTTAATGGCTTCTCCTTTGGCATTGTCGGCCAGCAGACACTCGTCGCCCTGGTCGTTGGCTTGCTCACAGGCATTCTGGCCGTCGGCTTGCTACCCGTCTTCGAGCAGCTGTTTAAGATCACCACCGAGATTACACTGCTTGAGCTGACCGACTTCAACCACCCCCTCCTGCGCCGTATGCAGATGGAAGCACCCGGCACCTATCACCACAGTCTCATGGTGGCCAACCTCTCCGAAAACGCCGCTGCAGCCATCGGCGCGAGCCCCCTACTCTGCCGCGTCTGTTGCCTCTTCCACGACATAGGTAAATTAGTTAAGCCCGAATATTTCACCGAAAATCAACGCGACGGCGTGAACCCGCACGATGAGAAGAATCCCTCGATGAGCGCCCTCGTGATTAAAGCACACGTCAAAGAGGGCGTCGAAATGGCGCGCAAGGAAAAACTGCCCCGCGTGATCATCGACGTCATTCGTCAGCATCACGGCACCACCCTAATTCAATATTTTTACTACCAAGCAAACGAACGCGCCAAAGTAAAACAAGATGGCACCCTCCAACCCTTCCCCGAAAAGGCGGACGCTAAGGGCAAGAAGAAGGCAAAAGAGGCAATTAAGGTCGACGAGAGCACTTACCGTTACGACGGGCCAAAACCCGCGTTTAAAGAGAGCGCCATCATCTTCTTCGCCGACAGCGTCGAGGCCGCCAGCCGTACTCTGAAAAAAGTCACACAGCCTAACGTAGAGGAGTTAGTCGAGCGCATTTTCAAAGATCGGATCGAAGACGGCCAGCTTGATAACTGCCCACTCACCTTTCAAGAGCTCGACCAAATACGTAAAAGCTTCATCTACACAGTACTCAATATGCTACACGCGCGTGTAGAATACCCTAGGAGCGATGCTGAAAGAACTAACGACCTCGAAAAGGGAAACGCCAACAAAACACCCGAAGTCACATCCGATGCCAACGCTCAGTCTGGAGATCAACAACCAATCTAGCATCCTTTTCAACCCAGAGGCCGCCGCCATCGCTCTTTTTGAGGCGATCCACGCTTCTGGTAGATTCCCTATCAGCGAGGGCGAGCTAAGCATCGCCTTCGTCAATGATGCCGAGATCGCACAAGTGCACGCCGACTTCATGGATGATCCCAGCCCGACTGATGTGATCACCTTCCCGGCTCAAACTGAGATGAAATCGGCTGGGGAGATCATCGTCTCCGTCGACCACGCCCGCAGCCGAGCCGCCGAATTAGACGAGCCATTCAGCCGCGAGCTTAGCCTCTACCTCGTCCATGGCTGGCTGCATCTAGCTGGCTATAACGACCGGATAGAAAGCGACCGCGCTGAAATGCGCAACGCCGAGCAAAAAGCACTGGCAATCCTAGATAAAGTAAATCAAGCGATTGAGTTTAAGCTCAAAACCTGTAGTTAGGGTTCGTTATCGCTGGCCAACCGCAACGCGACGACTTTAGTTGACGCCTCTAAAATCCGGGACCAACTTAAACAGTGCCTGACAAACCTGAACCGAAAGTACCTGTCACCCCACCTGAACAGTGGGTTGATCAGTATGGAGATTATCTCTACGGCTTTGCCATGTCTCGCTTGCGCAATCCAGACGCTGCTAACGACTGTGTACAAGACACCTTTTTAGCCGGCATCAAGGCACTCGAACGATTCGATGGCAGTCGCGATATTAAATTTTGGTTGCGAGGTATCATGCGCAATAAGATTGTCGACCAGATCCGTAAATCGATCAAAGAAAACAAGGTCGATATTGAGGCTGAAGACGAGGCCCTCTTAGAGAGCTTTTGGTTTAAATATAGCGGCATCGCCACGACCAATCCAGACCCTTGGCAATTTAACCCCCGCAAGTCATATGATAACGGCGAGTTTTGGGTAGTGTTCGAGAAATGCATCGCCCAAGGCAAAGATCCCGCTCGCGAAGCATTCGTCCTGCGCGTGCTCGAAGATCAAACAACTGAAGAAGTTTGTAAGGCGATGGATATCACTCCGAATTATCTATGGGTGCTTTTACATCGCGCTCGAGAACAGCTTAAGATACTACTCGAATCTAGCTGGACTGGAAAAGACGTTAAATAACTCACATACAAATGTTTACCTGCAAGCAAGTATCCAACGCACTGTCCAAAGAGGACTACGAAAAGATGCCTCCCGTGAGGCGCTTTTTTCTACGTTTGCACGTAAAACTCTGTGTTTTCTGTGGCAAGTATAACCGGCAAGTCATGGATTCACAGGATATGTGTCGATGCTACAAAAAGCATGAAATCACCAACGAAGAAACTTTCGTTCATTACCGTCCCCAGATGGAACCCTTAAAAAAAGACCAACTCAAGGAGCTAATCGCTTCGCAGTCTAAGTAGGCGAAAAGGCGCTCAACTGTATACACATATTCTAAACCTGCGGCACTGCCTCGAGTAGCTTAACGGTATAAGGATGCTGGGGATTACTATAGATCTCTTTAGCGCTAGCCTGCTCCACGATTTTGCCCTCCGTCATGACGAGTAATTGGTCGCTGATGTGCTCGACTACTGCGAGGTCATGGGCGATGAAGAGGTAGGTCAAGCCGAGCTCGTCTTGCAGGTCTTGCAGAAGATTGATAATCTGCGCCTGCACAGAGACGTCGAGCGCGCTGACAGGCTCGTCGCAGACGATAAAGTCTGGCTCGACCGCGAGGGCGCGGGCGATGCCGATGCGCTGGCGCTGGCCTCCGCTGAACTGGTGCGGGTAGCGCTGCATGAATTCGGCGGAGAGGCCTACCTGTTCAAGTAGGTCGGCCACGCGAGCTTGCTTTTGCGACTTTGACCAATCTTTGAAATGGATGTCGAGAGGTTCGGCGATGATGCTGTAGACGGTCATCCGGGGGTTAAGCGAGCCGAAGGGGTCCTGGAAGATAACCTGGATTTTCTTACGATAGGCGAAAAAATCACGGCGAGACAGTGTGGCCAGATCGAGGCCCTCGTAGTGAACCGAGCCTGCGGTGATGGGCACGAGACGTGCGATGGCGCGTCCGGTAGTGGTCTTACCGCTACCGCTCTCACCGACGAGGCCGACAGTCTTACCACGGTGCACGTCAAAACTGATGCCATCCACGGCTTTGACCACGTCGACGGTGCGCTGCAGGACACCGCCTTTGACGGGGAAGTGCACTTTGAGATCACAAACGGAGAGTAGGGGTTTGACTGGGGAAGTATCGGCCATATAGTGTAGTTATAGTAGAAAAAAACTGCTGTGCAATAGTAGGCGCGGAAAAGTATCAGGCACAGCAAGGCTGGACTTTCACTAGCTTAAGCGCTTACTGAATAGGATTAGTTTGTTAAAAATACACTTTATAGGATCCGTATGAAAAAGAATATCTCAAAAATCATACTCGGTCTCGTGCTCGCCGCGAACCTAGTCTGCACCTCAGGTTGTGGTTCGACTCGCACCGAAAACGGAGTGAATATAAAGCAAGATAGTCGTTTACCTTGGTTTTAGAAAAATCTCGTCTCCCGACGGCCATGCTCCAGCCGCATTCCTTCAGTAGCCCCATAATAGCTGGAATCCAAACCACTCGTCGCACGGTCTCGGGACTGGATAGTAAAGTGGGGCGAGTGTCACTGTGCCGGGTGCGCTCAAATTTACAATCGTAGAGACTGCCGCAACTTCGTCATCTCCAGGACCCCCACGCAGGTTGCGTCCCACGCGCAGAAGTACTTCATCAGGCTCAACTCTTTGAACAAGAAGGACAAGAGGCGCAGCTCCATCCACGACATCACATCCGTCAACGGCGCCGGCGGCGGCGACTCGGCGCCCAACTCGTCACAAAACGGCCAGCCCATGCCATCCATGCCCGCCATGATGCAGCCCATGACGGGGACGTCGATGTCGGGCAACGGGTACTACGGCGCACCGATGGGAAACTCCATGGGGTACATGCAAACCCCGGGGATGCAGACCATGTACGTGCAAAATCCCATGTAACCGCGGGTGGGGGCTCGGGAATGTACAACAGTCGGGGCGCAGAGCAGGTTGGGACGTGGAAACGGTTGGAGTGACACGGCGATGGGATGCAATTGCTCCCACATCGAGGAGGCTAAACACATCGACGCGCGACATATCAGTCGT
>CALBPO010000107.1 GCA_937899295.1 uncultured Opitutia bacterium | reverse complement strand
CTATCATAGGGCAATTTGAACCCACAGCCAGCAGAGGTTTTGGTCGTAGTCGCCGCGGTTGGAACTATGAAGATCGCATGAACTACATTCCTGCGACTACGGCTATGTCACGTTATAAAGGAGATGACGGGGTGAATCGCATCGAGATCCTAGCGAGTAGCGTTGAGGCCATGCCAGATCTCATGAGCCAGATCAACAATACGCTCACACAGACTCACCGTGGTATTCAAGATTTTGAAATACGGACACAGGATGAGCAAATGCAGGAACTCAAAAAACTAGAAAATTCTTTTACCTATTCGCTTGGCGGTATCGCCGGTATATCACTGATCGTTGGTGGCATTGGAATTATGAATGTTATGCTCGCCTCCGTCAGCGAGCGCATACGAGAGATCGGCGTAAGAAAAGCCATCGGTGCGCGCGGCCACGATATCTTTATCCAGTTCCTTGCAGAAGCGGTTGTCATCAGTATATTGGGAGGCCTCTTTGGTTTAATAGCAAGTGTCGGCCTACTCACCCTCGCGCAAGACCTCATCCCGAAAGGTGAAAATATTAGCAACATGCCTGTCACGGCTATGTTTTACGGTTTCTTATTTAGTAGCCTGATCGGACTAGCTTCGGGTATTTATCCAGCGATGCGTGCCTCTCGCCTCGATCCCATCGATGCGCTGCGCTACGAGTAGAGCCAGAGTTAATCAAAGTAGATCTCAAAGGCTCAAACCTATCTGAAAGTCGAAATAGAATGAGTGGGGCGCTTGCGCTCCTTATTTTACGATCAATCCAAAGTGTTCTGAGCGAAGCTGTATTTTTCTATGGGTCGGCCTCCGATCAAGTGCTTTTGAACAATTTGCTCCAATACCTCTGGGGTGCAGGAGTGATACCAGACGCCTTCAGGATACACTACTGCAATGGGCCCTCGTGTACAAACTTGAAGGCAATTCACCTTAGAGCGATAGACGAGCGCGTCAGGCCCAGTGAGGTTTAGCTCCTTCAAGCGTTGCTTTAAATAGTTCCACGAGGTAAGGCTATCTTCCTTCGCGCAGCATTTTGGCTTTGTTGGATCAGCGCACAAAAAGATGTGGCGTTTAAAGCTCGTCAACCCAAGCGCGGCAGCACTCCTTTCGAGTTCTGAACTTATGTCACTGCTTGTAGGCATGTGTGGCTTTTTAATTCAGGCATCCCCAAGTCGCTTGATCGTGACATAATTTACTGCGGCGCTTGCGAAACGTAATAAGGCTCAACTGTTTCAAGGTGACCTAGCACGATTTTACTGACCGCTTCAGCGGGCATTTCGCCTTTGTGCAGTTCAAAAATCGCGACCAGAAGCGCGAGTTCAATATCCATTTTCTTAGGAGTTGCTGCCTTCATTTCCGCAAGGATTTCGAGTGCTTTAGTCTCGGCTTTCTTATAGTATTTAAAATTTTCCTGATTCGGTGTAGCCATCACGTTAGAATTCTCCGATGAATCTCGTAGTTAAGCGACTAGAACGGTTGGTGTTCGAAGACTCCACTAAAATCGGTAAAAGGGTCATAACTTACCCTTTGAATTCTATTTATTTTTTGCGGCTTCTTCGGCCTCTGCGGCTAGTTCAGCCTCAAAGTCAGCTTCTTCTTTCGCTAGGATGCCTTCAGGAGTTTTATAGAAGGCTTCCAAGGCAGCAGCTTCTTCAGCCGCCTTTGTGGCGGCTCTCTCAGCCTCAAGCTTTTCGATCCTCGCATTTTCGCGAGCTAAACGTTTATCTCTCTTCCTTTGTTCGCGATCGCGACGTCTCTGATCTTTGCTAGGTGTGAAGGCCATGGTAATCTATCGTTTAAGTTATTGTGAAAATTGGACGTGTTTTATAAACGAGTGTGCTGATTGGAGGCAACCGTTTTAAGCAGTTACTCACTCGTTGATTCAAAATTTTTTTGAATTTTGCCTATTTCACATAGTCCTCGATAGGTTGGCGACCAAGGGTACCAACGAGGGCTTTGAGGTATTTCTTCGAGCTGACCGTATCGAGGGTTTCCTTTGACTCAGTAAGTCGGGACTCGATGTCGAGACGCTTGGCTACGCCGCTGTGGGTTTGGCGCTGGAGGGAGTTTCCCAAGGATCGCACGTTGGTCTTCCACATGCCAATGTCGTGGTTCTGCTGGCTTTGTGGCTGCGGACGCGGCCGACGACGACGAC
>CALBPO010000106.1 GCA_937899295.1 uncultured Opitutia bacterium | reverse complement strand
TTTTTAGAACGTCGAAGCAAATCGCCGATCAAAGCCGTGCTACTCATGCAAAGGACTTTCCCTGGAGTGGGCAACTGGATGGCAGATGAAATACTATGGCGCAGTCGCATACATCCAAAAATCATGGCTGGAAACTTGAGCACGTATAAGCGCAAAGAACTCTACCGGCGCATCCAAGAGGTCAGCCGCGATGCACTTAAAGTAATCGGATCTGACTGGGGCACCCCTCCAGACCATTGGCTCTTTAACCACCGCTGGAAGGACGGCGGTATGTGCCCACAGACAGGCGCACCACTCAAACGCGAACAAATCGGAGGCCGTACTACTTGCTGGTCGCCCAAGTGGCAAAGTCTGTAATTTTTTTACTAGGTCAGAGCGCTTGTCGGAACCGCTACAAAACTAATGCGGCAGTGCAACAAGATTAAGTTCAATATGCGCATACATCAGAAACTACATTTAACTCATTTTTTGTTCGCACCTAACTCAATTGCTTCTCCACAATCAAAAGCGTGGGTTCATCTGAGCAGTCTAAACCAAACCTCTACCTCGTCGGCTTCATGGGCGTGGGTAAATCAGCGCTAGGTCGCAAGGCAGCACGTGAGCTAGGCATGCGCTTGATTGACGCTGACCATCAGATCGAGAAGGAGCAGGGCAAAAAGATCCCTGAAATTTTCGCAGACGAAGGGGAGTCGTATTTCCGAAATTTAGAGCGTCAATTTATCGAAAGTGGGCACCCAGAGATGGGATGCATCGTCTCCTGTGGCGGTGGGCTCGTCGTAGAACCTGGCATGAAGGACTTACTCAAGCAAAAGGGAGTCGTGATTTGCCTTTTCGCCTCGGCTGAGAGTATCATAGAGCGCACGAGTCGAAATAAGAACCGACCTCTTCTCAATGTAGATGATCCTGCGGCTAAAGTCCGTGCGCTCATCAAAGAGCGCGAACCAATTTACATGGACTCGGGCGCGTGCATCACAACCGAAGGCAGAACGGTTCCTGAGGTCGTTCGCCACATGATCCGCAGCTATGAAGCCAATGAGCGATCCTTCCGGAAATAGTTCTGGTGGATTGAGCCCTGCCTTCGAGGCTACATAAAAAAACGCTGTAGGCTAAAGCTCCAAACTATTCCACATCAATCCATGCGGCTTCTAACAGTTTGACTAAATCATCGGGTGGGCGTTGGCCTTTACCGCTGCGATCCATGAAGCCATGACTAGAATGGCCTATGGCTAGTAACTCGTCGCCACGACACACCTCATAATCAAAGTGCATACGTGCGCGGGGCTTCTTTTTCAGAAAAAGATGGATCTCTAAATGGTCATCAAAGCGGGCAGGGCTTTTATACTCTGCGCTGACAGTAAGGACAGGCAGGAAGAGGCCACGCGCTTCGATCTCACTGTAAGGCATACCAATCTGATCAAGCATCAGGATGCGTGCCGTCTCAAACCATACGAGATAGTTACTGTGGTAGACTACATCCATGCGGTCAGTTTCAGCGTAACGAACGCGGATTTTTGAAATACAATGAATCACTATGAATTAGCTTATGGAAATAAGATTTAGGGATGATTCTGAAAATCAATCAGAAACGTTAAAGCGATTACAACTCTAATTTGATCGCTTGTCCAAGTTCGGTCAAAGATCCAAATGCTGCATCTGCATCAGCATCCATGAGCTCATTGATGCTATGAGCGCCGGTCGCTACGCAGTAGCAGGTGAGTCCAGCATTTTGCGCGACAGCGATATCGGTCGGTGAGTCACCGATGATAATTGAACCCTCTGAGGAAACTTCGATTTGGTCGAGCACGTGCTTAGTGAGTGCAAGCTGAGGCTTGTGCCATTGCGTGTCCGCACTGCCAATGCA
>CALBPO010000105.1 GCA_937899295.1 uncultured Opitutia bacterium | reverse complement strand
CCGCATCATGACACGTGCCATTGGTAAGTAGGGGCACGTGCTACAAACAGGGGCACGAGTCATGTATATGCACCCAGTGATCAATGCCGGCAAGACATATTAACATGGGACCGAGCTATCGAAAAGGCGCACGAGCTTCTAGCTTGAATTAGTAACAGAACAGACAAGAAACCCATAGCTACCATTGCTTACTCTACCTTGGTGTCTAAACTGATCTTAGAAAGATTACGCTGCTTAATCATATCAACGACGGTGATGACATTTTGATAATCCAGTTGCGCATCGGCACGAATACTCAGCACGGGTGGATCGGGATCCATCGCCATGGTGTCGAGCAGGTCAGCGAGCTGCTGCTCCGAGACTGGACCATCGCCCCAATAGTAAGCACCCGCTCGGTCGATGGAGATAGATTGAAAATCTTCGCGGTCTTCAGCCTGCGTTTTGGCGGCTTCGACAGGCAGGTTCAACTCAACTGTCTGCTCTAGCAGTGGCGTGGTGATCATAAAGATGATCAACAAAGCAAAGGCCAAGTCGATCAAGGGAGTGACGTTAATCTCGGTTAAGGCAGAGAGCCGGTCTTTACGATGGAATTTACGAGCCACAGATTGAGTAATGAAGAGTGAGTGGTGAATTAGCCGTGTGCAGCGGCTTGGGCTTCGAGCTCGATGCGATCGGCGGCGGTGCTGGCAAAGTTCTCTAGCTCGACCACTGCGATCTTGGTATTTTGCAGGAGATAGTTATAGCCGAAGACCGATGGAATGGCGACGACGAGGCCAGCGACAGTAGTGAGCAAAGCCCCTGACACCCCAGGGGCGAGGCTTTGAAGACTAGCGGAGCCGGCACCAGCCATTCCACCAAATGCATCCATCACGCCCCAGACAGTGCCAAGAAGGCCCAAGAAGGGGGCCCCCGTTACGATCGAACCGAGCACAACCATCTTCGATTCGTAGCGGATAATCTGTTCGGCTACACTGCGTTGAAGTGCGTTTTCGACGTGTCCCATCCGGAGCGTCGCGCGGTGTGGGTCGTTGTCACTGAGGTCGCCACCGTAGCGGTGAAAAGCTTCCAAGGCTTCACGAACGATATTGTAATAGGGGCCAGCCCCTTTACCTGGACGCTCTGGATCGAGCGCGATGAGGTGCGACTCTTTAGACAGCAGGCGTTCGTAGCGTTGGTTTTGTGAGCGCAGCTTTGATAGATCGAGGTATTTACCAAGCATGACCGTCCAGGCGACGATACTAAAGAGAGCTAGGATAAAGATAACGACTTTACCTGCAAAGTTCGACTGCGCGAAGTAAGTGAAGACATTGGCGCCTGAAGCGGCCTGAAAGAGGAGAGAATCGAAGGCAAAAGTAAGGCTCATTACAAAAAAGATATAGTCATTAATAATACAGACCCCAGTAAACCACATCCGTTCAAAAAGCTTCCAGCTTTAAAATGGAATTGTGAATAAGAATTATATACTATTGACAGTATATACTATTATTAGTATATATCATGCATAATGGAAGCTAGCGAGATTTATAAGTGCATCGCCGACCCTCAGAGGCTGCGTATCCTCAACCTCCTTGAGGCAGGTCCGCTTTGTGTTTGCCACATGCAAGAAATATTAGAGGTGCCCCAAGTGAAGATGTCGAAACAGCTCTCCTCCATGAAGCAACTTGGCCTACTGAAGGCACATAGAGAAGGCACCTGGATGATCTACAAACTAGTAGATCCAGTAGAAGGGCTCATCACTGCCAACTTATGCTATTTACGCGAGGCTGCATGCGCTGAATGCAACCAACTACAGCGCGACCTTACAAAACGTGAAAAGTTAATCCTAAAAGTCACCAAAATCGAGAACGATTGCCCGCAAGAAGTCTGCCAGCAGATCACTTGTTGTTAACCAAATCAAAAAAATATGCGCACTGAAAACACGAATCGGAAAAAAGACCCTACCCCTCAAAAGGAGGGCTTTTTCACCCGCATCTTCACCAAGATAGATAACAGCATGAAAGTTAAAGCGGACGAAGCTGCCAAAAATCAATGCTGTAGCGAAGACAACGACGGCAAAGGCGGAAAGTGCTGCTAAGGCAGGACCCAATACTCTGGCTATAGTCTATGCTCACAGCACTCATCGATCGCCTGATCTTCGACGTCTTCGGGATGGACCCCGATTCACGTCTAACAGCAGCGCTACATTTTTTCCTCTATGACACAGTTAAGATCTTTCTGCTGCTTGCAGTCATGATTTTTGTCATTGGATTTATTCGCACCTGGCTTCCCGAGGACCGCCTTAAAAAGTGGATGGGCAGAGGAGGCATGCTGGGCAACTTTATCGCAGCCCTCTTCGGAGCTATCACGCCGTTTTGTTCCTGCTCTTCGATTCCTATCTTTATCAGTCTCTTAAAAGCGGGTGTACCATTAGGAGTTACTTTTTCATTCCTTATTAGCTCTCCGATCATTAATGAGTATCTAGTCATCCTCATGATTGGAGAGTTTGGCCTACCCGTCACGATCGCCTACATCGGGAGCGGTCTCCTGATTGGTACGCTAGGGGGTGCTGTCCTTGGAAAACTAAAACTAGAAAAACATCTAGAGTCTGACATAATTGCATCCGCACACGAGGATTCTAATGTCATAGCGCATACATTGACGACTCGTTTACGCTATGGCTGGGACGAGTCCGTCAGCGTGATTCAACAAATCTGGCTTTGGGTCATCGTCGGTGTCGGCATCGGTGCCTTCATTCACAACTATATCCCCCAAGAGACCATCCATTCACTAATGGAAGCGACCGGAATCTTCTCCGTGCCCATCGCGACAGTTCTTGGTGTGCCCATGTATGGTAGCTGCGCCGCCATCGTGCCCATCGCGGTCGTACTCTTTCAGAAGGGCATCCCACTCGGAACCGCCCTGGCTTTCATGATGGCGATGGCTGCTCTCAGCTTGCCCGAAGCGATCATGCTCCGCCGCACGATGCATCTTAAACTGATTGGTCTCTACTTTGGAATTACGACACTCGCCATCATCTTCACCGGCTACCTACTTAACGTGTTAGCCAAATTTCTCTAACAACAAACAAGATCATGCCCAAACCAAAAGTTCTCATTCTCTGCACAGGAAACTCGTGCCGCAGCCACATGGCTGAAGGTATCTTACGCGCCGCCGCAGGTGACCTCTTCGAGGTGTTTAGCGCGGGTTCCAAACCAAAGGGTGCGGTTCATCCACTCGCGCTCGAGGCGCTCAAAGAAATCGGTATCGACGCCAGCCATCACAGCTCCGACCATCTCGACAGCTACCTCGAGCAAGG
>CALBPO010000104.1 GCA_937899295.1 uncultured Opitutia bacterium | reverse complement strand
CTGTGCCTGCAGTGCGTGTGGAAACTGTGGCGATGGTGACGGGGCCTTTGAGGTCGCGCCCTTCGTCGTATTTGATCGGATCTTGCGTTTTGTAGTCGCGCTCTCCCCAGCTCTGGTCCGAGGTGCCGATGATTTGAGTAACCTTTAGGCGTGGGTCTTTGAGAGAGCCTGGATCGGTGCGCATGGGGCGCGGAAGACCGAAAAGAGCGGTGATCTGGTAATCGACAAGTAGCTCTGTGATCGGGTGCTCAGCGAAGCGACGTATAATTAGATCGCCGCCTTGAGCACGAAAGTCGGGGCCGATATCCTCAACCATCATGTCATCAGCAAGCACGCCCCAATCATAGAAAAGCTCTTCCATGCCGTGGCGACGGCCGGGATCGATCAACACCATCATTCGGCCATTGCGCTCGCTCATGTAGCGACGCAGCTTTTCGACTTCCTCTGAGAGGAGGCTGGCCTGTGGGGAGGGTACGGCTATCAAGTCGGCATCTATAGGTACATTTTCGTCCACCGTTAGATCAAGCGTAGCGAGTATGTAATTACGCTCACGAAGAAAGGCTTCAAGTTGTGAGAGGCCTCGCAGGGGGTCGACATCGTCGAGGCGCATTTCGCCGTGGCCAACTAGGAAGTAAATTTTATCCTCATCTTTTGCGGAGACATCAATGATTGCTGAGGTGATTGCCTTTTCGCCTCGAAAGCCTGCTATTTGATTATCCGCGACCTCGTAAAGTTCAGCTTGGCGAATCTCTCGGGTACGTTCTCCCATCGTGACTAGGATTATGTTCTCCTGCCTTAGCTTATATTTATTGCTTAGATCTTGAGCGCGCTTTCGCTGGCGATAGATGTCGACGAACTCGATGTTAATGTAGGCCTTGCCTGCCTTCATGCCCTCGGCCTCGTATTCGCGGAAGAGCTTACGCAGATGTTGGTGAATCTGCTTTAGCTCGGCGACTTCGGGATCATCCGGGATGGTGACGATGATATTGACAGGCTCCTCTAGCCCACGGATATAGGCTTTTGATTCAGGCGCGAGGGTATAGTTGCCCGATTGTGTCAGATCGATTCTAGTGAAGTATTTTGCTGCCAGATAATTGAGTGAGGCAATCAAGCACAACCCGAGTATGATCTGGACTATGCGATTGGCTACGCGGAAACGTCGGGCGAGACGGTATTCGTTGAATCGATTGATTTGCATCAGGCAATGTTAGTGCTTTAGGCTTTAGCCTCGATCACGAGCGTAGAGAGGCCGAGCAATAGAAAACTGGTACTGGCGTAATAGAAGAAGGGACGAGTATCGATAATACCGCGCGAAAAGTCGTCAAGATGTTCGAAGATTTGCAGGTAGTTGACTGCGGCGACTGCCCAACTAGAGAGGCCACCCCCGGCCTCCGCGAGATTACCCATTTGTTGGCCACCGATAATGACGACGAAGAGAGTCGTGAAGGTAAGCATCCCCGAAACGAGTTGGCTGCGGGTAACGCTACTGGCAAAGATACCAATCGAGATGAAGAGTAGGCCACTTGTTGCAAGAAAGAGGAAGCTGCCTGCGAGCGGTTCCATTTCTAAGAGTGCGCCACTTTCCGCAGCGTGAGGATAGAGTTTCTCGGTGAATAGGGGAAAGCCAATTGTCAATATCCATAGCAGCATATAGAAAAGATAAGCCCCTGCGAATTTACTCAAAATTACAGATACGCGCGAGGTCGGCGTGGTCATTAGTGTATCCAAAGTTCCGATACTTCGTTCGCCTGCGATACTTCGCATTGTCAAAAGGGGTACGACGAAGAAAACAGGAATCCAAAAGACGCTAAAGAACTGCACGGTAGGCAATGTCTCCGAGGGAGTATTGACCATGCCGCGTAAGATCGCCCAATAAAGAAAACCCATCAGGCAGAGGAAGAGTACTGCGGCGATGTAAGTGGGCGGGCTGATGAACAGCATGCGTAGCTCGTGTTTGAGTAGTATGAAAAAGTGGCGCACTTTGGAGTGGTGGGTAGTGATTGGAAAGAGACTATGTGCTAATTTTGGGCTTGGTTTCGATGGTTTCTTCCCAAGATCGCTTGGTTGCGGCGAGGAAGATTTCTTCGAGGTTGGGCTCGCGGGGAGCTATGCTGTGGAGGATGAACTCGCGCTGATTACTGAGTAATTGGATGAGTTGTGGACCTAAGTCACCTTCGTTTTCGACGCGTAGGTTTAGTTCAGATCGATTTTCGGCTATCGGGGTGCTTTCGAGGATGGCCGCATCGATTCCTCGACTGGCGAGGCAAGTGGCGACAGCGGTGTCGTTGCCTTCTACAACTAAACTAAAGCGGCTACTGGGTAGAAACTCCTCGCGTAGTTCTGTGCTCGTACCCGCTGCGACGATGCGACCGCGGTTAATGATAATTACGCGGTCGCAAGAGCGCTCGATCTCGGGCAGAATGTGACTGGATAGGATGACGGTGTGCTTGCCACGCAGATTGTCGATTAGTTTACGGATACCCTGAATTTGATGG
>CALBPO010000103.1 GCA_937899295.1 uncultured Opitutia bacterium | reverse complement strand
AAACAACCTTGCTCCACACAATCAAGTTACATCCAGGAGATTCTGGGTCGCCCAACTTTAACAAGCATTGGCAACTCATCGGCATCAATGTCGCTAGTAACGACATTTTGCTCCCCGATCGCTGCGAGGACGAACTCGGCGAAGGCGGCGCCGAGGGTGGGGAAGAGGCGGCTGCACCATGGACAAACCAGGCAGCAACTGGCCTAGAAGGCGCACCTGCTGCAACTGCAATCCCTGCCGCAAGAGCGTCAGGCTGGTGGTGCCGCCTTTGGCAATGAGTTTGGTCGCCCGCAACTTTGTGGCATGTTCCGCACCCTTCAACTGGAGCACAACGATCAACACCGCGGCTATCACAAGCCAATTATGGTCGCAGGTGGCATGGGCAACATGAAGCGCGAACACGTGGACAAGAAGCCCATCCCACCGACAGCAGTCATTCTACAACTCGGCGGACCGGCAATGAAGATCGGTCTAGGCGGCGGCGCAGCTTCCTCCATCGGAGCGGGTTCGCAGTCCGAAGCCCTCGATTTTGACTCCGTCCAACGCGGCAACCCAGAAATGGAGCGCCGCTGCCAACAAGTGATCGATGGCTGTATCGCACTCGGCGCGGATAACCCCATACTCTCTATTCACGATATCGGCGCAGGCGGGCTCTCCAACGGTCTCCCTGAGCTCGTCGAAGCCACCGGTGGGCGCTTCCACCTCCGCAATATCCACAACGAAGATTCTTCCATGTCGCCCATGGAGATTTGGTGCAACGAATCCCAAGAGCGCTACGTCATGGCCGTCATGCCGGACCGCATTGATGCCTTCATCGCGCTCTGCACTCGCGAGCGCTGCCCCGTCGCCATTGTAGGCGAAGCGACCGACGACGGGCAACTCGTACTCGAAGATTTGCACTTCAAAAATAAGCCCATCGACATGGAAATGAGCGTCCTCCTTGGCAAGACCCCGAAGATGCTTAAAGACGTTACTCGTATGGTCGAAGATCACGCTGAACTCGACGTATCTGAAATTCAACTACCTGATGCCATCGACCGCGTGTTGCGCTTCCCAGCCGTCGCCAATAAAAGTTTCCTCATCACCATCGCCGACCGCAGCATAACCGGCATGGTCGCCCGCGATCAAATGGTTGGCCCCTGGCAAACACCCGTTGCTGACGCCGCAGTAACCGCCACTAGTATGGATAGCACAAGCGGCGAAGCCATGGCGATGGGTGAGCGCACACCAATTGCGATCCTCAACGCCGCCGCATCTGGCCGCATTTCGATTGGCGAATGTTTAACTAATATCGCGTCCGCCTACGTCGGCAAGATCGGCAACATAAAGCTCTCCGCCAACTGGATGGTTGCCGCTGGCGAAGCCGGGGAAGACGCCAACCTTTACGACACCGTCAAGGCAGTCGGCATGGAACTCTGCCCGGCCTTAGGCATCTGTATCCCCGTTGGTAAAGACTCCATGTCAATGCGCACCAGTTGGAAAGACAGAGCAGGCAGAGACCACAAGCAGGTCTCCCCGCTCAGCCTCATAGTGACAGGCTTCTCTAGCGTCGAAGACGTGCGTAAGACTGCCACACCAGACCTGAAGTCAAGCGATAGCGCCCTCCTCCTCCTAGACCTGGGAGCGGGTAGGAACCGTCTCGGCGGCTCCACCCTCGCGCAGGTTTATAATCAGGTGGGCAAGGCCACACCCGACCTTGACGACCCAGAAAAATTCGTAGCTTTCTTTAGCGCTATTCAAGAGCTCCTCGCAGACGACCTCATCCTTTCCTACCACGACCGTGGTGACGGTGGCCTAGCTTCGACCCTTTGCGAGATGGCAATCGCAGGTCGCAAGGGTATTAACGCCATCCTCGATAAGTTAGGCGACGATCCACTCGCCGCCCTCTTCTCAGAGGAATTGGGAAGCGTCATCGAAATCGACAAAACAAAACTAGCTACCGTCATGGGAGTGCTCGCCAAGCACGGCGTCTCTGACATCACTCACCTGATCGGCAACACGTTCGCAGAACCAACTGTAAACATCCAACTGAATAACGAACAACTCTTCAGCGAAAGTGTCGCAAAGTTAAACCGCGCATGGTCCGAACTCACTTACCAGATGCAAGCCAAGCGCGACAACCCAGACTGCGCACAGGAAGAATATGATGCCCTCCTCGAAGAGAACAAGGGCATCCTGATCAAACCCTCATTCAGCGTCGCTGAAGTGGATGAACTTCTAACAGCGAACTCCCAACTTTCAAGTTCTGACACGAAGCGCCCACTCGTCGCCATCTTTCGTGAACAGGGAATTAACGGCCAAAACGAAATGGCCTTCGCCTTCGACCGTGCAGGCTTCGAAGCGATCGATGTCCACATGACCGACCTCCTCGAGGGTAGCGTCGACCTCGCCGACTTCGCAGGCCTCGTCGCTTGCGGCGGTTTCTCTTATGGCGACGTTCTCGGCGCAGGTTCTGGTTGGGCCAAGAGCGTACTCTACAACCCGAAGCTCAAAGCAATGTTCCAGACCTTCTTCGAGCGCGAAGACAGCTTCACCCTAGGCGTCTGCAACGGTTGCCAAATGATCTCTCAACTTAAAGAGATCATCCCGGGCGCCGAGGGCTGGCCAGAGTTCAAGCGTAACCGCTCCGAGCAATTCGAAGCCCGCTACAGCAACGTTGAAATTATGCAGAGCCCTTCGATCTTTTTTAAAGGCATGGCAGGCTCCCTTCTACCCATTCCTGTTGCCCACGGTGAAGGCCGCGCCGACTATAGTATTACAGGTGACCTCGAGCAGTGCGTCAGTAGCAATCAAATCACAGCCCGCTACATTGACTTCAAAGGCGAAGCAACGGAAGTGTATCCAGCCAATCCAAATGGCTCTCCCGCAGGCGCCACTGGCTTCACCACAAGCGACGGCCGCGCCACCATCATGATGCCACATCCAGAACGCTGCTTCCGATCTGTGCAAATGAGCTACAAGCCAGACGATCAGTTCACCGGCGAAGCCGGGCCATGGTTGAAGATGTTTCAGAATGCGCGGGCTTACGTAAATCTGAATCAGTAAGGCGGGGAAAGACCTGAGGCTCAAGCGAGCTAATTAGCAAAAATCGCGTAAATCGAAAAGCCCTTGCAATGCAATTTAATGCACACAAGGTGACTCGTTTTATAAGGAGAGTTAAATAGTACTGCGATGGGGTAAAGCGCTCCAGTAAGCATTTCTCATCTTAAAACCAAAAATCATTTATCCTGACTTAACTTTAAACGGCTCAATATACCCGCACATGACAAAAAATTCCGCAGCTTCCTCATCGACTAGCCAAGGTTTAAAACTTAGCTGGATCGCAAGTGCTTTCTATTTAAAGTTGGGCCTCATTAGCATTCTTTCGCTTGGCAGTCTTTGTGCCAAGGAAGCACCGAATTTCATCCTCGTCCTGACCGATGATCAAGGCTGGACAAGTCTTTCAGCAGCGATGGATCTAAGGCGCCCTAGTAGCAAAAGTGATTATCATAAAACGCCTAACATGGATGCCCTACTTGAGCGCGGAATGCGCTTTAGCAATGGCTATGCGGCGGCACCAGTTTGCTCACCAACACGCTACAGCATACAATTTGGCAAATCACCCGCACGGCTAAATTTTACAAGAGTCCTGGGGCGAAATGGTGCCGATCACAATCAAATGGGAATCCCACAGGTTTTGAAAGCCGCCGATCCAGAGTATTTTTGCGCTCACCTTGGCAAGTGGCACATTAGTGCCGATCCTAAACGCTACGGATACGATGTGCATGATGGCAAAACGACCAACCGAGAGGGAGGCTTTACAATGAAAAACCATATTCGCGAATGGGGGGGTTACGCCGAAGACGATCCTAAGCGAGTGTTCTCTCTCACCAACCGGGCCATCGACTTCATGCAAAAATCGGTTAAAGAGGAGCGGCCTTTCTTCATTCAGATCTCCCACTATGCGGTGCACTCGGATCTTGTTTACAACGAAGACGCTTTCGAAGAAGTGGGTAATTGGCCCGCTGGCGAAGTTCACCAAAACCGTGCCTACGCAGCCATGGTTCACAATCTGGATGAGTCGATTGGTCTGCTATTAGAGGCCTATGACGCAATGGGTCTCGCGGAAAACACCTACCTAATCTTCACCTCAGACAACGGAGGCATGCCTACTCTGCCAATTCAAGTCAACAAAGGCGAACCCTACTCGGCGGGGCTAAATTCTCCTCTGCTTCGCGGCAAGTGGGATTTGACCGAAGGTGGTATCCGTGTGCCATTTGCCGTCATGGGTCCTGGGGTTGAAGCTGGCTCGCAGAGTAATGAACCTGTCATAAGTTATGATCTTCTGCCTACTCTCGCAGATATCGCCGGTGCGACCGATGCCCTCCCTGATGAGCTAGATGGCCGAAGCATTCGCCACGTGCTCAAAAATCCTAAGAGTAAAATTCAGCGTCCTCCCGAGGGCTTGGTCTTTCACTTCCCACATTACAATGTTTGTGGCCTCAATGAACCGCATTCAGCAATCCGCATAGGCGACTACAAGCTGCTAAAGTTTACTTCATCCAAGCGTGAATTACTCTTTAATGTCGCCGATGATCCCGGCGAGAGTGAAGATCTTTTTGAGGCAAACATAGCCCTGGCTAGCAAAC
>CALBPO010000102.1 GCA_937899295.1 uncultured Opitutia bacterium | reverse complement strand
CGATTCCGTAGTACTTTGCTGTGGTGCCACCAAACCGCGTGATCTTCCAATCGAAGGCCGCGATTTGGGCAACATCCGATTCGCGATGGAATTCCTTGGACCGAACACGAAAGAACTTTGGGACGTCAAAGAAGGTAAGTCTGGACAGTTCAGTGAACTGGCCAAGGGCAAGAACGTCGTCATCATTGGCGGTGGTGACACCGGCACTGACTGCGTAGGTACCTCACTCCGCCACGGTTGCAAGAGCGTGACTCAACTCGAGATCATGCCGAAGCCTCCCGAAGAGCGCGCAGCGGACAACCCATGGCCCGAATGGCCAAAAACTTACAAAATGGACTACGGCCAAGAGGAGGCTGCTGAAATCCAAGGGGAAGACCCGCGCCAGTATCTAGTCACTTCTAGCAAGTTCGAAGGCGACAAAGACGATAAGGTCAAAGCCGTACACATTCATAACATCGAATGGACAAACGAAAACGGTCGCTTCATTCCGAAGAAGGTCGATGGCAGTGAGCGTGTGCTCGAAGCAGAGCTTGTTCTGCTTGCCATGGGATTCTTGGGCCCCGAAGCAACCATCGCCGAAGAGTTAGGCCTCGACCTCGATGCTCGCTCTAACGTGAAGGCCGAATACGGTGAATTTGAGACTAGTGTCGAAGGTGTCTTCGCTGCGGGTGACATGCGCCGCGGCCAATCGCTCATTGTCTGGGCGATCAACGAAGGTCGTGCCGTCGCTCGCGAATGTGATAAGTTCCTGATGGGCACGACGAAGCTGCCGTAAAATAATTTGGGACTTAGAAGCTAATAATTAGTTTTTTAACAGCAGACCCTTACTTCTCCATATCCTCCATCTCGATCTCCAAGGCTCGGCCAGACAGGTGTATTTCCAACAGGCAATAAAGCAGGGAGGTAAGCATCAGTCCTAGGCTGAGACCCAAGAAGATTTTACCGAGAATCAACTGTCCGAGGAAAAGCACGATGACCGAGAGGATGCAGGCGAAAAGGCTCAAGATGCCGAAGGTTTGCATCTTACGAATTAACCCGAGTCGTGCGCGCAAATTCTCGATTTGGCGGCGCACTACGACGCTGCCTTCAGCTTTGTAACGACTATGCAGCACACGGATTATACTTGCGATGGCTAAAAAGCGGTTGGTATAGGCCAACATCAAAAGGCTCACAGCTGGAAAAAGGATGGCCGGCGTAGTTAGAGTAATTTCCATAATAAATAGATGCACCGCTCTTGGAATTCTCGCAAGTGTGGAGTCCATCGAATGGAACTACTGAAAAATAGGCCTTACAGAGTCAAGTAACGGATTGCCAGCCTCTGAGTTCTTCCTTCTGATCTGTGCTATCTGAACAATCGTCCATCTATGGAGAACACCCCCAGCATACGAGTCAAAGATCTCACCCGCCAATACGGGGCCTTGACCGCTATCCAAAAAGTCAACTTTACGGTCAATCCGGGTGAAGTTGTTGGCTTCCTCGGTCCTAATGGCGCGGGTAAGAGTACGACTATGCGCATCCTCTCTGGTATTATGTCGGCCACCTCGGGCTCGGCTTGGGTCGGCGGCATCTGCGTAGCGCAAAACCCGCACGAGGTGAAACGTAAGATTGGCTATATGCCGGAAAACAATCCTCTACCAGACGACATGAGGGTAGTCGAGTATCTACGTTTTCGTTCGCGACTCAAAGAAGTCCCAAGTCACAAGCTCCGCTCCACCGTCCAAGAAGCGATGGAAATTTGCGACCTCGCCCGCACAGCCCGCCGCAAAATCATTGGCACACTCTCCAAGGGTTTTCGCCAACGCGTCGGTATCGCCGATGCCCTACTTGGTGATCCTGAAGTCATTATCATGGACGAGCCGACCATCGGCCTCGATCCCCATCAAATTCAGGGCATCCGTAAACTAATCGACAATCTGCGTGGCAAACACACCGTCATTCTCTCCAGTCACATTCTGCCCGAGATCGAGCGCTCTTGCGACCGCGTGATTATCATTAACCGCGGTCGCATCGTCGCAGCGGGCACAAGCACGGAACTACGCGAAGAGTTTCTACCCGGTAGCCGCTTCAGTTTAGTTGTAGAAGGCAACGACACCGCTGTCGCCACTTGCCTCGCTAGTCGGGGAATCGATGCGGCCATCCTTGACAGCACCCCGATAGC
>CALBPO010000101.1 GCA_937899295.1 uncultured Opitutia bacterium | reverse complement strand
AAAGCTCAATTACGAAGAGATCGTTCGTGGGGCTATTAGTAATATCGGCTATGTGAATGACGATGATATTTTCCATGCCGAAAAAGTCTTTATTTCCAATATTTTGACTGCACAGTCTACAGACATTAAGCAGGGCGTAGACGCCACTGGTGCCGAAGGAAAAGATACCGTTGAGCAAGGTGCCGGTGATCAAGGTATTATGTTTGGTTATGCTTGCAATCAAACGCCCGAACTGATGCCAGCTCCGATCATGTATGCGCATCGTCTGCTTCGTGAGATGGCGTATCAACGTAAAGATGTTAAAATTCCGTGGCTTCGACCTGATGTGAAGAGCCAAGTCGCTCTGGAGTATGTCGAAGGCAAGCCAGTGGGCATAAAGAACGTGGTTATCTCGACGCAACACGCCGCAGATGTAAAGCACCAGGAGATTAAGGAATTCTGCATTGAGGAAGTGATCCGCAAGGTGCTACCCGCTGAGCTTTTGAACGACCAGACGGAATACCTGATCAATCCTACAGGTAATTTCGTAATTGGTGGCCCACAAGGCGACGCTGGCTTGACTGGTCGTAAAATTATCGTGGACACGTATGGTGGCTGGGCGCGCCACGGGGGTGGTGCTTTCTCGGGCAAAGATCCTTCAAAGGTCGATCGCTCGGCGGCATACTTTACCCGTTGGGTAGCAAAAAATATCGTGGCAGCTGGCCTTGCTGAGGCTTGCGAGCTTGAAGTCGCTTACGCCATAGGTCACCCATATCCGACTAGTATCCACGTGGATACTTTCGGTACAGGTATAGTTGATGACGCTAAGATCGCTGCTGCTGCGCAGGCTGTCTTTAGTTTCAAACCAGCTGATATTGTGAACCAACTTGATTTACTACGTCCGATCTATCGCGAATCCACCCACTATGGGCACTTTGCAAAAGAGAACCTTCCCTGGGAGTCTACTTCAAAAGCTGAGGCACTAAAGGCAGCACTTTAACTTAATTTTAATTACTATGAGCACAGATACACTGACTAAAACGACGACCGATTATAAGGTTAAGGACATCAACCTTGCGGACTTCGGCCGCAAAGAAGTTGAAATTGCGCAATTTGAAATGCCTGGGCTTATGGCCACTCGCGAAAAATATGCCAAAGAACAGCCGCTCAAGGGCGTTCGTGTGATGGGCTCCTTACACATGACGATTCAAACTGCGGTCCTCATCGAAACGCTTAAAGAACTTGGTGCCGACATTCGCTGGTGCTCGTGTAATATCTTTTCAACCCAGGATCACGCCGCTGCTTACGTGGCCAAAAACTTAGATGTGCCGGTTTTCGCGTGGAAGGGCGAGACACTTGAGGAATACTGGTGGTGCACTGAGCAAGCGCTCACTTGGCCGGATGGCACTGGCCCACAACTCATTGTCGACGACGGCGGAGACGCCACACTTCTCATTCACAAGGGTTTTGAACTTGAAGATGGTAGCGACTGGGTCGAGTCCGATTCGGGTAGCCTAGAAGAAGAA
>CALBPO010000100.1 GCA_937899295.1 uncultured Opitutia bacterium | reverse complement strand
GATATTACGGTGCTGCCTGATCCTCCCTCGCATAGCGGAGCCAATGTTACAGATAACGTGGAGTTTGCGGAAAAGTATAACCCGTATAGCCAATCAGTTCCTGACGAGGTCTTACAGAAACAAGCAGATCGCTATCAAGAAATTTTCGAGCTGTTCCTAAAATATAAATCAAATATTGAGCGAGTGAGTTTTTGGGGCACTTCGGATTCTCAATCCTGGAAGAACAGCTACCCGATGAAAGGTCGGACCGATTACCCTTTACTCTTTGACCGTAAGTTTAACTCTAAACCTGCCTATCACTCTTTGCTAAAACTTTCTAATGAACAGTAAGCAAACAAAACTTTACTCATTATTGAGTGCCTACATTTTTTCGACTGCGGCATTTATCGCCCCGGCATTTCTTGAGGCTCAAAATACACCAAATATTTTGATCATTGTTTGTGATGACCTCAATGACTCGATTGCTGGCATGGGGGGGCACCCGCAAGCGAAGACGCCAAACATCGACCGCTTGGCAGCGCGTGGAGTCACTTTCATGAACGCGGCTTCGAATGTACCTTTGTGTGGCCCTTCACGTGCAAGTATGTGGAGTGGCTTACTGCCGACGACAACGGGTTACTATGGCTATAGTCAACAGGTCAATCATTGGCAGCGAAACCCAGTATTATCCGAGTCCAGTTCTCTATTTGAGGTTTTCACGCAAAATGGATACCGGAATTTTGCCACGGGGAAGATCCACCACAATGGGCACGAGGTGCTAAAGATATTTGAAAATCCGGATGGTTATCCCGGCTATGGCACAAGCCCAAATTTTGGCCCGATTCCCAATGACGGAAAGCCTGCGAATAAAAAACACGGAGTGCTGCCTCCCTGGATGCCAGCCGGTGTTCGAGCAAATGGTAGCTGGGGAGATGGCTTTGGCCCCATGCAAGATCTAAAACAATATGGAGATGAATATGGATGGACTTTATTTCACTCTGGCGAGCAATGGGAATACCGAGAAGGACACAATCGGGACCTCATGCCAGATGAATTGTGCGCACAAGATGCTGTGCGCTTCCTGAAAGAAAAACACGCAAAGCCATTTATACTTACAGTTGGTTTTAGCCGGCCGCATTCCCCTTGGTATGCGCCACAGGAGTTTTTTGATAAGTTCCCCCTAGAATCTCTTGAACTCACGCCCTTACTTAAAGGAGATGCGGATGACGTGTCGAAGATCTTGTCCGTTGAGCAGGACATCGCTCAGCCCTGGGGCTGGTCGAAATATAAGAAGATCGCCAACAATGGGGGCGACCAGCAATTACTAAAGTGGACGCAGGCATACCTCGCATGTGTCGCCTTTGTAGACCATCTAGTGGGAGAAGTTTTAGGCGTGCTTGAATCGAGTGAGTATGCTAAAAATACCATCGTTATATTCACTGGTGACCACGGCTATCATATGGGTGAGAAAGACTATTTGTTTAAGTATTCTCCGTGGGAAGAAAGTGTTCGTGTGCCCCTCATTTTGGCAGGTCCTGACATAGCCGAGGGGGCGATCAGTCGCACGCCAGTATCGCTCGTCGATCTATTCCCGACCTGTATTGATTACGCTGCGATGCAAGCCCCCCATGATCTAGATGGGCACAGTTTACGTGGATTACTTAGAGATCCGCAGGCTGGCACATGGGATGGTCCAGACTTTAGCCTGAGCGCTTGTGCTTCAAAGGTGAAAGTAGAAAAAAATGAG
>CALBPO010000099.1 GCA_937899295.1 uncultured Opitutia bacterium | reverse complement strand
TTTTGTCCTTCCTGACGGTAGATGTGGATTAGCTTTTCGCGCAATTCAATACGTTCAGGTTGTTGGTCTAAAATATCTTCAAGCATTTCGATCTTTTCATTATTAGTCAGAAGATCACTCTCCTTGCCACTTTTTTCAATTGTATCAATAAGGGCGTATTTGGGTATCCAAGCGTTTGGCCACTGCTCAGATAGATTGTACCACATCTGTGCGCGGTCACTCAGACTGTAAGCGTAAGATGCGGTTAAGAACATTTGAATACCAGCAAATAAGCTAAAAACTAGGCGCGAAAGTATTTTACCCTTTAAGCCCATACTGCCTGTGATGCCATCCGCAGTACATATAAACAAGGCGATGATGATAGGCAACGCGACATATTGTAAATGATCCTCTAGGGCGAGACTGCCGTCAATAAAGGTACCCACCTGACTAATTCCGTAAAATATGAGCAGTAAATAAGCAGTGAGGCCTAGCAGGAGACCCCTTGCCCATGTCTTGCGTAAATTGATCGCAAGCAATATATAGAACGGAATTAAGAGTAAGATGGGGAAAAAGCTATTTTGCACACCCGTGCTAAATCCCTTTGATTGATCGAAAGGATAGAAGAGTGCCTTCTCGAATGGAAATAGCGCTTGCTCTAGATAAAAGAAAAAGTTCTGTGCGCTGATCCCAAGACGTTCGCCAAATTCAAGCTCTAAAGTTGTGCTACCGCCCTGAGTCCACACACCAATAAACAAAGCGAGGCAGAGTAAAGGAAGCAAGCGATTGTAGTCTTTGAAGCTGGATGATCCATTTTTATAAAAAATACAAAGACCAAGCAGCAGGGGGATCACTAGTGTGGCAGGATGTGAGATGTAAGCAATGACGCAAATCATTGTATGCATTAAGAAGTCCCTCGAATTTCGGTTTTGAATACCAAAATACAAAGCAGCGAGAATCAGGATGAGACCGATTATTTCTTCGCGGTAGCCTGACCAAAAAATCGTTTGCAGTGCAGTCGGATGAAGCGCGAAGATAAGTGCGACTGGAAAGGCTGCGGACAGTTTAAGTGCTTCTAAATTTTTCAGTAAAAGTATTGCAGCTGTGATATGAAGCAAAAGATTGATTGCGTGATGAACGTCAGATGGCTCAAACGGAATTTTCTGCTCTATAAAATAAGAACTTAGTGTGATGGGGTCTTCTGTGCGAATCATCTCTAGGGCCCAGGCTTCTGTCCATGCGTCCATTGACTGATAAGGACTTCGCTCAACTTGGTCGTATTCCGACCATGCGAGACTTGATAGAAAAATGGGTGAGTAACTGACAACCGTAAGTAAGACCAAGACAATATAAGCGAGCCATCCGGCGGGTTTAGACGGAGGGACTTTAGATCGCCTGCGGCGAACGAGTTCAGTATCACTCGTATCCGCAGGCGGTATGATTAGGTTACCCTGGCGGAGCACGTCCTGAGGTGTAGCTTCAGCTTCAGCCATTATGGTTTGATCGAGGTGTTGTTATACTTGAGACTTTCGAGCGCGAAGGCGAGTGAACTCATATCGATTCGGTCACCGACTTGGATACCATTAGCGGCATACCATCCTCGATTTGTTTCGACCGCGATCAATACCTTGCGGCTGCGAGAGTTGACTAAAGTTTCATCATAGGGAAAGAGTTTATGGATTTCAATAAGTTGGCCACTTGAGTCGAAGTAACCTATATCGAGGGGTATGCGTGTATTCCTCATCCAGAAGCCGCGCTTATCGGGACGATCAAAGAGAAACAACATGCCATGGTCTTTATCTAAACTATCACGGTGCATAAGCCCCTTTTGCTGCTCTGCGGGTTTGAGCGCGAGCTGTAGCTGAAGTTCGCTCCCGCCAATGGAAATCGGAAAGTAGGTCTGGCTACCTACCGGTTCTACTGGTGCCTCTACGGGCTGGCAAGCGACACCAGAAAGCCACATTACGGCTATGAATATGTTTAATAGTAGCTTCAATGCAGTAATTGTTAGGTTCGAGGCGTGACAGTTTGTATCCTTTTAATATTTTAATAAGACATTTTATACTAATGAAAAGTAAATCCTCCACAATCCGCTTTCTTTATGCTGCATCTGATACCTCAGCGGACGCACTTTATTTATCTGGTGTTTTTGTTCCCGATCCGTTTCTGGCGATCATTACCCATAAAAAGAGCTACGCCGTCGTCAGTCAGTTAGAGTATAGTCGCGTAGCCAAACAGTCAAAATTCGACGAGGTCATGCTACTGGAGACGATTCGTGAAAAAGCAGCCGAGAACCTCCAGATTTCCGTCGGTGAGGTCGGCGCGGGGGAGTTGATGGTCTATTTTGCGCAGCGCTTCGTAGCGAAAAAAATCGAAGTGCCTTTTGACTTCCCAGCTGTTTATTACGCAATACTTTTCGAAGCAGGTTACCGCATACGCATCGTCGAGGGCGCATTTTTTCCAAAACGTTTGAAAAAGACTGATACTGAAGCGTGGATGATCAGGCAGGGAAATGCGGCCTCCGCTGCGGGTATCCGCGCTGCCGAGGCGGTGCTGCGTGCAGCAACAACCGATGGAGATCGTATCATCTACGAAGGGGAACCGCTCACTTCCGAACGACTACGAAGCATTATCGATCAAGCATGCCTGAAAAAAGGCGCGATTGCTAGCCACACGATCGCTGCTGGTGGCCGGCAAGCTTGCGACCCACACGAAACTGGACGAGGCTTACTTCGTCCAAATGAGTTGATCATCATCGATGTCTTTCCGCGCGTTCAAAAGACGGGTTATCATGGCGACATGACTCGCACCTTTCTAAAAGGCCGTGCCACGTCAGCCCAACGCGCTCTAGTCAAAGCCGTTTTAGCTTCACAGCGTGCTGCAATGGAAACGGTCAGAGCTGGGATCAAAGGCGGTGCCGTGCATGCGGCCGCTGAGTCGGTTTTCGAGAAGCAGGGCTTTGTCTCGGAGCGTCGCAATAAGGGCTTCGTTGGCTTCGTCCATTCAACTGGGCATGGTCTCGGTCTAGAGGTGCATGAAGCGCCTAGAGTTTCCAAAGGTGCGCCCAAGCTAAAAGCAGGTCACGTCATCACAATCGAGCCGGGTCTCTATTATCCTGAGATCGGGGCATGCCGGATTGAGGATGTTGTTCGTGTGACAAAAGATGGCTATGAAAAGCTGTCGAACCTGCACTACCGTTGGGAGATTCGCTAAGATAATTCTCTTAGTGCATAAGCTAGTTAAGGCGACTGCTAAAATGTAAATTTGTATTTAGCTAGGCGCTGCGCAATCTCATCAACGATCTCCTTTTCCTTTGCTTCGCCCTTGGCGTCGAAGGTCACTGAGAAGCGGACAAAGTTGCCGCAGTCATCCCAAGGAACGGTGCTGATCAGTTCGTTGGTGATGAGCCATTGGCTGAATGCTTCGCCTGAATCAAAGTCAGTGCTCGCTCCATCAGAGGTGGCTGACTTAGGCGCGGTCACGTAGAGAAAGAAACTCCCCTTGGGCTTTTTCGCGCTGAAGCCATTTTGCTTGAGCGCAGTTATGAGCAGATCCATGCGGCGAGAATACTTGCCTGCTATCTCATCAGTAATTTGCGGATTGGCTAGTGCGACGGCACCCGCTTTTTGGATGGCGAGGAACTGACCGGAGTCAGAGTTATCCTTCATGTCAGCGTATGCTTGCACAATGAGCGAATTACCTACGACGAACCCAATGCGCCAGCCTGTCATGTTGTAGCTTTTGGATAGCGAGTGTAATTCGACGGCGACATCCTTCGCGCCAGGCACTTGGAAAATGGAGACAGGTTTTCCTTCAAAAATGAGCGAGGCGTAAGCTGCATCTTGGAGTATGATTAGATTATTGGCTTTGGCAAAAGCCACCGCTTTAGCGAAAAAATCAAGTGTGGCCGAGGCACCGGTCGGGTTATTTGGGTAGTTGAGAACCAGGATCTTAGCCTTAGCCACAATCTCAGCAGGGACAGCATTGAGATCAGGAAGGAAGTCGCTATCCTCTTCGAGCTTCATGTTGTGCACATGACCGCCAAGGTATTGCGCATGCGTGCCAAGCACAGGATAGCCGGGCACCGTCATCAGGACGTAGTCGCCGGGGTTGATAAAGCATGCGGGCACCATCGAGAGTGCAGTCTTTGATCCTATGGAGTGGACGACTTCAGTGCTCGAATCTATGTCGCGTACATCAAAAACCTCTCCCATGTATTTAGCCGCCGCTTCTTTAAACTCCTCGCCACCGTTGTCTGCGTAGCCGCGGTTTTCTGGCTTGGCTGCTTCTTCTTGCAGCGACTGAATAACTACGGGGAAAGCCATTTCGTCTGGCTCGCCCACACCCATGTCGATCAGATCAACATTAGGCTTGGCTTCTTTAGCCGCCTTTTTCGCGCGCTTAATCTTCTCAAACTTATAAATGGCAGTTGATTTGCCGTATTGATTGCCGCCGATGCGTTCCGCAAAGAGTTCTTGGATGTAAGGATCGCTCATGTTTGTCGTGTCGTCGTTATGTTTGTTATATACTATTTATTATTGTGAATAACTGGATATGGTAGGTAATCTGTGTAAAATTATAACTATGCAGACTATCCAATCGATCAACGAAATGCAATCTCACGCCATTGGCTTACGCTCGAGTGGCCGCTTGATTGGACTCGTGCCTACAATGGGCTCTCTGCACGAAGGACATCTGTCGTTAATTGATATTGCCAAAGAAAAGACTGATAAGGTCATCGTTTCGATCTTTGTCAACCCCACCCAGTTCGGTCCCAACGAAGATTTTGATAAATACCCTCGTGTGCTAGAGGAGGATGTCGAGAAATGCCGTGAACGCGGTGCCGATATTGTCTTCAATCCCACAATAGAGGAGATGTATCCAGATGGCTACTCGACTTACGTTGCGGAGGAGCAAATTAGCTCCGGTCTCTGCGGAGTCTCTCGTCCGCACCATTTACGCGGAGTGACCACAGTCTGCCTGAAACTTTTTAATATCACTCGTCCTGACATTGCAGTCTTTGGACAGAAGGATGCACAGCAATGTGCGGTCATTCGCAAAATGGTGGTCGACCTGAACATATCCACTGGGATCGTAATTGGACCAACCCAACGGGACGATGACGGCATGGCCACAAGTTCGCGTAATGTATACCTGTCTGATAAGCAGAGAAAAGAAGCACTCAATATTTCCATGTCGCTTCAAATCGCAAGAGATATGGTCAATTCGGGTACCAAAAGCGTGGACCGTATAATAGCGGAAGTCATTCACCATCTATCGCTCTCCCGCCGTATCCGTGTGATTTACGTGCAAGTAGTGGATCGCAACACGATGGAACCTGCTCGAGAAATTTTGTTAGGCACACAGCAGCTCTGCGTGGCTGCATGGGTAGACCAAACCCGCTTGATCGACAACATCGAACTCTAAACGTATGTCGAAATTTTACGATGTTATCGTTGTCGGCAGCGGAATTGCTGGACTCAGCTTCGCACTAAAAGTATCTGAAGCAGGTTATCGCGTGGCGATCATCACAAAGAAAAATTCAGCTGAATCGAATACAAATTATGCACAAGGTGGCATCGCGGCCGTCACCTCACAGACCGACGATGTCGAGATGCACGTAGCCGACACTTTAGATGCTGGAGACGGCCTCTGTGATGAACAAGCAGTGCGCGAAGGTCTTAAAGACGGCTCCGCCAGCATTGATGAGTTGATTAAACGGGGCGTCGACTTTTCACAACTCGGCGATGGGCGTGTATCTCTGGGCAAAGAGGGCGGACATTCAAAGCGCCGCATTTTACACGTAAGAGATATCACTGGTAAAGCCATAGAACAGGCGCTCGTGAACTCCATCGAAATCTCAGAGAAAATTGATACTCTGGAACATTATTTTGCAGTCGAGTTAATCACCTCGCAGAAAATAGGGAAGAAAGGACAATCCTTACCCGAAACGAACCGCGTTTTAGGTCTCTATGCGCTCGACACTCAGCGCGGTGTGGTGGAAACATTTCGAGCGGGTGCAGTGCTGATGGCTACAGGCGGAATTGGTCAAATTTACCAATACACCACTAATCCTTTCATCGCGACTGGCGACGGAATCGCAATGGCCTATCGCGCGGGGGTCGAAGTGCAGAACATGGAATTTATTCAATTCCATCCGACTGCCTTTTATTCAAAAGTCTCCTCGGATCGATTTCTCATATCTGAAGCAGTTCGAGGGGAGGGTGCTACCTTGCGCAATCTTAATGGTGAGGCATTCATGTTTAAATACGACGAGCGTAAAGACCTGGCTCCACGTGACATAGTTGCCCGTGCTATCGACTCTGAGATGAAGCAAACAGGTGCTCGACACGTATGGCTTGATACTCGAGAGATTGGCCGCAAAGAACTCTTCAACCGCTTTCCTAATATCTACGCTTACTGCGAGTCTCATGGTATTGACCTGGAAAAAGACATGATCCCTGTCGTGCCAGCAGCACACTATTTGTGTGGAGGCGTTAAAACAAATCTGAACAGTGAGACTTCACTGTCTGGCCTCTATGCTTGCGGTGAGGTCGCTTGTACTGGTTTACATGGAGCCAACCGTCTAGCAAGCAATTCACTCTTAGAAGCCGTGGTCATGGCAAACCGTGGAGCGGGCGCGGTAAGCAAATATCTTAAGGAGAATACAAGCTGCCTTAGCGAGTTACCTTCGTGGCAAGTGGTAGACGTCCGCGACTCTGACGAAAGAGTCGTCCTACTGCATAATTGGGACGAGGTGAAACGCACAATGTGGGACTATGTCGGCATCGTACGTACAACAAAGCGCTTGGAACGTGCCCGTAATCGCATCCAAACATTGGACCGAGAAATTAATGAGTATTACTGGAATTTTAAGGTAGATGAGAGCCTACTCGAATTACGAAACATGATCTCAGTCGCAGGACTTGTCATCGACTGTGCTCTACAACGTAAAGAAAGCCGAGGCCTGCATTATGTGCTCGATCACGTAGACAAACTTGACGAAGCGATCAATACAATGGCTCGTAGATTATAGTCTGTGTAGCTCGAGTATACTTCTAGTATTTGCCCA
>CALBPO010000098.1 GCA_937899295.1 uncultured Opitutia bacterium | reverse complement strand
GAATATTATAAAGGCCAAGCACTGCACCCCCACCCTGAAGCAATCGGCGCCGATACTCCAGTTTACTCAAATCCAAAGCGCGCGGGGATGGTCACCGCTTACGCCGAAACGCTCACGCCATGGGGTCGCTCAATTGAGGACACTTGGGAAGACTGTGCAACACGTGATTACGTAGCTGGCGCATTTCTCTGGACGGGCCTCGACTATCGCGGCGAAACCTATCCTTTCTCCTGGCCAGCAGTCATCACACGTTACGGCTTAATGGATTTGTGCGGCTTTCCGAAAGACAGCTATTATTATTATCAAGCGGAGTGGACCGAAGCGCCCGTGCTGCACCTATTTCCGCACTGGAACCTGGAGTGTGAAACCGGTGCCAACATCGATTTATGGTGTTACACGAATTGCGCCGAAGTCGAATTGTGGCTCAACGACGCATCACAAGGGAGGCTCAAGCGCGCGCCCTATCGCAAACTGCAATGGGACGTCCCCTACGCGCAAGGCAAGCTGGAAGCAGTCGGATACGACTCTTCTGGGGAAGAGATTGTCCGCACCGTTGTCGAAACCACTGGCCCTACCGCAAAACTACAAATCACCAAGGCACATTCAAATATCGAAGCAGATGGCAGCACTGTCGCGATCCTCAATGTATGCGCATGTGATACAACTGGGCGTATGGTCCCTACCGCAAACAACATGCTAGATTTTGAAATCGATGGTGCAGCGACTTTACTCGGAGTCGGTAACGGCAACCCCACCAGCCATGAGCCCGAACAAGCCTCTCACAGGCAATTATTCAACGGCTGTGCCCAATTAATCGTTCGTACTCACGGCCAATCCGGAACCGTTTCCATTCGGGCACACGCCGAAAAACTAGAATCCGCCTCGCACCGCATAGAAGTTTTGCAGGCCATAAACATTACGCAGAGTATTGGTGCGTCTACCGTTCAATCGACAGACATAAAGAAGCTCAATCCAATCGATGGTTCTTTATAAGCTCCCAAGCCATTCGCAGAATTTAAATGAAAATCCAAAAACGCCCCTGTAAACATTTACTTAGCGTAGCCCTTGCCATCCTCACGTCTGCATTGCCATTGCACGGTAGTAGCAAGCCCAACGTGGTGTTTATTCTGATTGATGATATCTCCCACTATGGTGTGTCTGCTTATGGCGCCAAGCAACTGAACTCCACAGAGGGCTTTTTTGAAAGTGTTCCAGTGGCCACACCAGAGATTGATCGGCTGGCTAATGAAGGCGTCTTGGCTAAAAATGCATTTGCCTATGCAATTTGTGAACCGACTCGCATTGCTCTGATGACAGGCATGAACAACCAACGCAATTTCGTGCAAGCGAAGGCCTTGCATGAATCGCACATCACTTTTGGAGATCTATTCAAGCGAGCAGGTTACACAACCGGCATTGCGGGCAAATGGAAGCAATCCAGAGGCAGCTCAACCATACCTGGGGATGCCTATGTCGATCAATTCGGATGGGACTACATTCATTGCTTCGACCTACTCTATGAAGGCCCACGACACATCGACCCAAATTTTGTGATCAACGGAAAAATCAACTGGTATAAAGGCTTAAACCCAGAAACTAAACGGCGTTATTATGGACCTGAATTAGTCAATCGCTTTGCACTCGATTTCATCGAAACACATCAGGACGAAGCCTTCTTCCTCTATTACCCGATGTTGCTCGTTCACGATGAACATACACCTACCCCGGACACACAACCGTATGAGCATTATGACAATTTTGAAGTTATGATACACACGGGTATCAAAGCTGACAATTCATTTGGTGCTTTCAAGGGCGATGATCGCAGATTTTACCCCGACATGGTTGCTTACATGGATAAAATTATTCAAGATATAAAACTATTGTCTAGTCAAGTCGAAAGATGTAATCAAATATTAAAAAGACTTTCACTCAATCCTAGCGAAGAAGATGATTTTATTGATGAAGACTTAAGTATGAGAGATTTTTTAAAAGATATTA
>CALBPO010000097.1 GCA_937899295.1 uncultured Opitutia bacterium | reverse complement strand
GGTGTTATGTGTGGGGGAAGGATCTGCGAGAATCATGCGCCCCGTAAGAGCGAAGAGAAGGGTCTTATTCGTATCTACCTCCCCCTGTTTGTGCCAGGGATAATCGCCGTAGCGCGATTTAAACTGCTCGATCGCCTGCGAAATCGTAGCCAGCTCCGCTCTGGCCTTGGTACGTGCCTGCGCGTTTTGCACGCCGCGTGAAATACCGAAGGTAATGCCAGCAAGAATCAGGATCACGGCAATGACCATTAGAAGCTCAATTAAGGTGAATCCTTGTTGGCGCTTACTCAGCGAATAAAGATGAGGGGGGTTGTATAACATGGGGATGTTAACTAATTTTAATCAGTTTTATAAAAAGTAAAATAACGCCTTTAAATCAATTACTGTCAACTCTGCTCTAGGGCAGTTTAGTTAATATGTTGGACTTCGTGCCGTAGATGCACTGAATCGCAGGATTATGAAAATCGGTATCTATCCGGGGTCCTTCGACCCGATTACTAATGGCCACCTCGATGTGATCAACCGCGCGCGGCACATCTTCGACAAGGTTATTGTGGCGGTGGCGCGCAACGCGGCCAAGGATCCCCTCTTCACAAGTGAAGAGCGGGTTCATATGATCGAAGAAAACCTAACGGATCGCCCAAATATATCGGTCATCGCCTTTGACGGTCTAATCGTCGATCTGGCGAAGGAGAAAAAAGCGGTGGCACTTATCCGTGGACTGCGGGCGGTTTCAGACTTCGAGCACGAGTTCCAAATGGCGCAAATGAACCGCCATCTCGACGATTCGATCGAAACGATCTTCCTCATGCCCAATGAACAATTTTTCTTCACTAGCTCAAATCTAGTCAAACAGGTCTTTAAGTTTACCGATCGGGAGCGCAGGTTGATCCCCACGAATGTGCACGAGGCACTTTCGAAAAAATTCGGACACGGATAGGAAACGCTATTCCGAGCGCAGCGACAAGACCGGGCGCGAAGCGAACCGGAACAATGCTGAAATTCATTAACCTAATCTCCTATCTATTCACCGAAGGGCTAGAGTAAGTTTAAGAGCAGTATCCAGATCAAGTAGAGCATGAGCGACACTACCGATACGATTACCAACACCAAAAGCCATAGCCGCCTAGGCATCATCTTCCTGACTCTGTTTCTAGATTTAGTTGGGTTTTCGATCATCTTCCCGCTTTTTCCAGCAATGCTCGAGTATTACCTACCGAGCGGCGATGGGGGCTCGACTCTGCTTGGGCAATTGATCGCCCCGCTCGCCGGTTGGGCGGAAAGTAGTGGCGCAACAAATCCTCGCTTTATGACGGCAGTACTTTTTGGCGGCATCCTCGGTTCTCTCTACTCGATCCTACAATTTATCTGCGCGCCACTTTGGGGCGCCTATTCCGATCGAGTCGGACGGCGTAAAGTGCTGTTAATCACAATCAGCGGGCTGGCCTTGAGTTACATCGCTTGGTTTTTTGCGGCATCCTTTTGGATACTGGTTCTCGCGCGAGTGCTAGGCGGCGTAATGGGGGGCAACCTCTCGGTGGCAACGGCCGCAGTGGCCGATAGCACGACACGCGCAAAGCGCTCCAGTGGGCTAGCCATTATCGGGATCGCTTTTGGGCTGGGGTTCATCGTGGGGCCTGCCATCGGTGGTCTTCTAGCTAAGATCGATCTGTCGGTGATCGCGCCCGCGCTGAAGGCCTTCGGCGTGAACCCCTTTTCCATGCCCGCGCTAGTCAGCTTGATTTTGACTGCGATTAATTTAATCTGGGTCTATCGGCGCTTCGAGGAAACTCTAGCTGCAGAGAAGCGTGGGGAGCCGAACCCCGAGCGCAAGGGGCTAGCGGTCTTCCGCCTATTTCAATGCCCCGATCCCGCGACGCGGCGCACGAATCTCGTCTATTTGGTCTACATGTTAGCCTTTAGTGGGATGGAATTTACGCTAACATTTCTCGCGTCCGAGCGCTTTGACTTCACGCC
>CALBPO010000096.1 GCA_937899295.1 uncultured Opitutia bacterium | reverse complement strand
GGGAAAAACCCACCCCTAACCAAGGATGCAGGTGTAATGCCGTGATCATCTAGAAGCATGCGCGACTCTTCAAGGCTGCGCCCTTCTAGCCATTGGCGCCACACGCCCATACCACCAAGCCCTCCTTCAGCATATTTAGCACAGGCGGTCGGTAAATCCCATGGCTTGGTGGTCATTGTGTGGACGGCCAGTCTGTCAAAATTATTCATATAATATTCGTCTTTTTTGGGGAATGGGTCGGCTAGAAGCGGTGTTGTTTAGTCAAGTGAACAATCACCAAAGTCGCATCTTCAAGTATTTCATAGCTGTGTTCTAAAACAGCATCGAATTGAACAGACTCTCCTGAACTTAAGGTATGCTGTTCATGCATCATCTTCACTCTTACCTTCCCTGAAAGTACCCAACAAAGTTCAAACTCATCTCCGTGCGCTTCTGGGTGCGATAGGCAGTCACCTACTTTGGCTAGCGCGTGAAACACGTCTATTCCTTGATATGCAATCTTCTGAAAATCAAAAGGTCCTGATCGATACGATACCGATCGTTTAACATGAGCACTCCGATTCTCACAAAGGCCTAATAAATCAGATGTAGATAAACCAAAGACACGCGCAATCCTGTAAAGCGTTTCGAGCTCACATACATTTTGGTTTCTTTCTAGTTTCGATAGCACAGGAATAGAGATTCCGCTGCGTTCAGAAACTGTCTCCAAAGTATCCCCAGCCGCTTTGCGTAAATCCCGTATCACGCTGAAATCTAAAGTCGAAACTGAGTCAGTTAAATGCATTCCTATGATAAAAAAAAGGTGTATTTTATATTTGCAAGAAAAATATAGCTGCATAGCTAAATTAACTATGGGTGACGAAGACAACAGCTTAATAAGTATACCTCAGGCAATTTTGGACCGGTTAACTCGAGTTGATATGCCAAAGGTTCGGGGCATAGCAAAGTCCGAAGAAATGATCGAGGTCGCCGGTGTATCGATACCTGTTTATGAATGTGAAACGCTTGTTCTAGGTAGCGGCGCGGCTGGAATGCGCGCAGCTGTAGAGCTAAAACGCAGAGGGGTCGATGTATTAGTTGCCAGCACTGGACTATTCGCTGGTACATCGGCTTGCTCAGGTTCAGACAAACAAACGCTCTACACTACAAGTACTGATTACAAAGGTGATAATTTCGTTTCTTACGCCGAGGGACTGTGTTCTGGTGGCGCCATGAATTTCTCGACCGCGTATATCGAAGCGGTTGGATCTGTTGATGCACTGGGGGGTTTGTTGTATATGGGACTTCCCCTACCCCACGATGAGAATGGTGCGATATTGCGCTATCAAACTGACCACGATGAAGCCGGACGTGCCACCAGTTGTGGCCCTCGCACCTCAAAACTGATGGTCAAAGTATTGTTTGAAGAGGCCATTACTCTGGGTATGCGTATTCTTCCAAGCTGTAGCGTAATCCGTATTCTTAAGCATACAGTAGATGGCACCGAACAAGTATACGGTGCCATCGCATTGCACCGCGATGAAGAACGGAATGCATATGGCATGATCTTTATTGAATGCACTGAGATTGTCATTGCGACAGGTGGACCCGGTGAACTGTATCGAGATAGTGTCTATCCGCGCCACTGTCATGGCGGTCTCGGGCTGGCATTAGAAGCAGGGCTTGAACTTTGTAATCTTACTGAAAGTCAATTCGGCATTGGAACTCCAAGGACCAAATTTCCCTGGAATCTCTCTGGAACTTACGTTCAAGTTATGCCGAGGGTATATTCAGTTGATAAGGATGGCGGTGAGCGCAACTTCCTCGCAGCTTACTATAGAAATACTCGTGAAATGGTCTCTAATACCTTTCGTAAGGGTTACCAATGGCCCTTTCATTCAGCGCGAATGCTCGATTATAAATCCAGCCTTTTTGACCTCGCAGTCTTTCTCGAGCAGCAAGCCAATCGTAAGGTTTATCTTGATTTCTTAAAGAATCCAGAACCAGTCAATGAGGGTGAATCCTTTTCCCTCGATGACCTCGATCCAGACGTTAGAGCTTACCTAGAAAATACCGAAGCGCTTTTTGATCGACCCATTGACCGCCTTCGCCAAATGAATCCATTGGCGATAGAACTTTACCGGATGCATGGCACGAATCTAGAGCAGGAGCCTTTGGAATTCACTATGAACAACCAGCACATGAATGGTGGGATTCTGATTGATGACTGGGGCAGGACTTCCTTGCGGGGTTGTTATGCCGTCGGTGAAGCAGCTGGCAGTCATGGTGTCACACGCCCAGGAGGCGCTGCGCTTAATTCTGGACAAGTATTTGGCAAGCGCGTTGCTGTTGCTATCAAACGCAGTCGCGAGCCGCACAAAAAACAATCCATAAATACTACATCACTAAGCAATGTGCTGGCAGAGTACTTAGAAACAGCAGAGCGCTTTGCTGGCAACACCGATGGTATCTCCGCCAAAGAGGTTCAAACTGAAATACAGGCACGGATGAGTAATCATGCGGGAATTTTATGTAACCTTGAGGATGTTTCTTTGGCTCGTAAGGAAGCCACTGAGTTGCGGGAAAAGGTAGAGCAGCGCGGTATCAAAGCTGTATCCAAGTCAACAGTTGGAGCCTCCTTCCGTTGGCAGCAAATGACTTTGGTTTCCGAAGCCGTCCTGAGAGCGCTTGAACACTACATAAGCCATGGTGGAGGTAGTCGTGGGGCACGTGCCATTTGCTCGGAGCTAGGCACACAGTGCCCCGAGGCTCATCGCAAAGATCTATCTCGATACAGATTTATCGCTGAGCGCGAAACCCGATGACTCAAGAATTATTTGCGCAGTCGATAATCACAATCTAATGGTTGAGATCAGAAAGAGGCAGCCAAGAGATCAACTGGTCCATAAAG
>CALBPO010000095.1 GCA_937899295.1 uncultured Opitutia bacterium | reverse complement strand
CTGATCTGGCGATGCGCATAGTCAGCAAGCCCGACACGTTCAAGCGCCTCAATAGAGAGCGCCTTTGAGCGCTTGCTAACGCGGCGAAACCAGCCGAGTTTTCCATAAGTGCCCATCGCCACCACATCGAGCGCACTCACAGGAAAGTCCCAATCCACAGTCTCACGTTGCGGCACGTAACCAACACGTTTGCGCATTTTTTTATAGGACTGACCATAAATATTAATCTCGCCAGAAGTGCGAGGAATCAGGTCGAGACAGGCTTTAATCAAGGTGCTCTTTCCCGCGCCATTGGGCCCTACGATACTGACCAGTTTTCCTTCAGGAATCGAAAGATCAATATCCCAGATCACTGGTTTGCGGTGGTAGGCCACCGTAAGATCGCGGATCGTAAGTGGTAGCGACTTGCGGGAGATCGCGGCCTCCTCAATTTGCATGAATGGTTTGGATGCTGGGCTCATCATCAATCGATTACTCACCAGTCACTACTTGGCGAAAGCCCGCCGCTTGGCCACCAAGAGCATTGGTGATGGTGGTAACGTTGCTATCAATCATACCGATATAGGTGCCTTTGTAGGTTCCAGCTTGACCCATCGCATCGGAGAAAAGAGATCCGCCAATGATGACAGCATGCCCGCGGGCACGGGCACCCTCGACTAAGGCACGGACGTTTTTATCTCCCACCGAGCTTTCGACAAAGACGGCAGGGATCTGGCGCTCGACGATGAAGTCGACCAAATCTTCAAGATCACGGACGCCAGCTTCAGACTCGGTGCTCATTCCTTGGATGCCCCTTACCTCGATACCGTATGCGCGACCGAGGTATTGAAAGGCATCATGCGCCGTGACGAGAACACGCTGTGACTCCGGAATTGTTGACATCGCCTCTTTAGCATAGGCGTCAAGTGCTTCGAGTTGCTCGGCGTAAACGGCAGCCTTACTATGATAGGCCTCGGCATTTTCAGGATCATAGACGGCTAAAGTTTCCGCGACCACAGGTATCGCGCGGAGCCAGCCTGAGACATCCATCCACACATGCGGGTCAGTGTATGCCGAACCGTCATCTGCTTCCCAACGGGAGTC
>CALBPO010000094.1 GCA_937899295.1 uncultured Opitutia bacterium | reverse complement strand
ATTGTATGGCTTAGCGCAAACGGAAGCTCAACCTTTGCCTTTTTGCATGGTTTGCTAACTACTAAATCGGTTTTGTGGCGCTTCGGCTAAGGCCGAGGAGGAACTCTCGGTTTCCGTCCGTACCTTTAATTGGCGATTCCATGGTGCCGAGGAGCACTGCACATGGCAACTGCTTGAGGGCAAAGTCCTTTACCTGGGCAAGCACACGATCATGAATCGTTTCGTCGCGAATGATACCACGCCCAGCATCGACTTCGTGCTTTTCAGCTTCAAACTGAGGTTTGACAAGCGCAATTAAGTAGCCGTTAGGTTCGAGGAATTGCCAGACGGCTGGTAATACTTTGGTCAGCGAGATAAAGGATAGGTCCATTACGATGCGTGGGTAGGCGTCGTAGGGTAGGTCGCCCAATTGTAGGTGACGGGCATTCGTCTTCTCGATATTAGTCACGCGTTCGTCTTGGATCAGCTTATTGTGCATCTGCGCGCGACCAACGTCGACGCAAGTTGCGTTGACGGCTCCCCGTTGCAGAGAGCAATCAGTAAAGCCGCCAGTCGAAGCACCCACATCGAGAATATGTGCCCCTTGCATTGTTATTTCAAAGTGATCGAGAAAGCCTTCAAGCTTTTCGCCACCACGGCCTACAAAGCGGGGTGGTGACTCGACGGTGACTTCGCTGTTCGCGGGGAGGCTACGTCCGGGCTTGTCGAGTCGATCGGTGCCTAGTTTGACCTTGCCTGCAAGGATCAGGGCTTTGGCTTGCGAGCGCGTGTCGGCTAATCCTCTAGCGACAAGAAGTTCGTCAAGGCGGGCTTTCTTAACAGCTGCCATTATTTGTTTATTCTGGGTCGGGGTTATCTCGTTTCACATGGAGTATCTCGCCTGAGCGAATGTGGAGATCCCTTTGCGGGTAAGGGATCTCGATATCATTATCTTTGAAAGTATCCCAAACCTTAAGCAGCAATTCACTGCGAACGGCACCGACGCCGTTAGATGGATCTGCGATCCACATACGAAGCTCTAGATCTATAGAACTTTCCCCAAAGCCAAGCAGCAAGCAGTTCGGCGCGGGAGAATCTAATACACGATTGGTAGAAGCTGCCACCGCAAGGATGAGTTGGATACAATGGTGGGGATCGGCTTTATAGGATACTCCGATAGGCACACGCACCCGTACTAAGTCGTCTGTGAAAGACCAATTAATGACTTTTTGTGTAATGAGATCCTCATTCGGTATGAGGTGCTCTGTGCCATCGCGAGTGATGACTGAGGCGTAGCGAGCGCGTAAATTATTGATCCACCCATAGGTGCCCTCGATTTCAATGACGTCGCCTGGTTTGATCGAATTATCCATCAGCAGGATGATGCCACTAACAAAATTAGAAACTACTTTCTGGAGACCAAAGCCGAGGCCAATGCCTATGGCACCACCTAGAAATGCGAAAGCAGATAGATCAATTCCGATGGATCCGATTGCTGTTACCACCGCCACCGTGATGAGTATAATTCGCACGATCTTCGATATGAGCACTTTGAGCGAAGGGCTCAAACGCGGGATCAACTGGATTTGACTTTCAGCGATCCGAGCTAAAGCAAGGCCGATCCAGAGGGTTAGGGCGAAGGCGAGTATGCCAGCTAGAATTGTCCAGGCAGAGAGGGAATGACTTCCCAATTTGAAACTTAGTCCACTTAGCAACGCAATGCTGTCTTCGACTAGTGCTAGTCCAAAAAATCCAGTTATTATGTAAGCCGTCGCAGCAACTGATTGCGCCCAAAAACGCTTTTTTAATAAACTGCTACCGAGACCAATCAGTATCCATGCGCCCCCTATATAAGTGAAAAAGCGTATGACTGGAACCTCTAATTTGATCAGTAATTTAAATACTAAATAGATTATGAGTAGCGCGAACCATTGTGTAATGAAGCCAAGGTTTTGTTTAACCCAGTCTTTGGGAGTAATGTTATCGGTACTCGAGACTTTGTATTTTTTTCCAAAGATACGAGTGCATAGCCAAAGGAGAATGATGACGATTAAAACTTCCCACAAATCGCTGTGATGAAAGCCTCCTTCGGGTACAAGTAAGTTACCCCAGTTTTGCATGAAATTCATTAATCTATTAAGTTCCTTGTGCCCAGTTCCGCAATCTTTTAGATGAAGTGCAAACAACCTTAACTTGTAAGCATGAAAACTTCTTCAATCTCCCTGAAAATTCTGATATTAGCTTTTGCTGTAAATCAAGTATTCAAGCAAAAACCTGTCGCGTATTGAGCCGATGAAGTTTTTGTTCCATTGCAAATGTGGCGAATCTCACTTGTTAGATTTCAGAGTGACTCACTGGCATAGCGCTCCACAAGCTTACATGCCACGCCATCAATCTTCATGCATCATTTACTCCGTAGATTTAATAGCTAAACAATAGACTTTGAAGGCCTCACTACTAGTCATCCTTTGCCCGACACAAAAGGTACAAGCTCGGTTTCTCGCTGGTCAATTTTCAATACCGA
>CALBPO010000093.1 GCA_937899295.1 uncultured Opitutia bacterium | reverse complement strand
ATTCTCCGTTTTATTGGAAACAAATTCAATTTGCTGAGCCAAGTCTGGTTGCGTTGCTAAGACAGACTCCAACAAGTCCCGAATCTTAGCACTTGGGTAGACTACCGTCGCTTTGAGATCAGGTTTCGACTCCCGAGCTTTCCGAAAGCCCGCGAGCAAGAGCGGAAATATCCGTCCCACCGCCGCGCTTCGGCTCCCAGGGAGCAGCAGGACGGGCGCATCTGACTCGTAGCGAAACGGCGCTTGCCAGTTTCGACGGACGAAGGGGTGCCCGACAAACTCTGTAGGCAAATTTGTGTCAGCAAAGCACTCGATCTCGAAGGGGAAAATTACACCCAGTCGATCCAGTATTTGCGCCATTTTAAAGCGGCGTTTTGCCTTCCATGCCCAAACTTGCGGCCCCACGTAGTAGCTGAGGCCAATTTTGCCGCCACCTTTTTTACTCAAGCCTCGTTTAGTCAATTGTTCAGCGAGGCGTAAATTAAAACCAGGATAATCGACGAAACAAATATGCTTCGGCTCGTAGCGTTCGATCCAATCCAAGGTACGATCAAAGAGGCCTTTAAAAAAGTTATAATGGCGCACCACTTCGACGAAGCCGACGATCGATACCGCCGTCAGATCGTAGAGCAATTGGGCGCCGGACGCTTGTAGCTCAACCCCGCCAAGGCAGACAACTTTCAAATCGGGTTGCTTCGCAAGTAAATCCGAGAGTAGAAGCGCTGCGTGCTCATCCCCTGAATGCTCACCAGCAATGATGAGCAAATCCGGCCGACCGTTGATCGGCGCAGGGAAATCCGTAGTTGCTGGAAGCGATGTCGACACGGTTACTTTGGCGAGTGGATCAGATCAGTAATTTGGATGGCTAGTTCCAAGGCGGACTTACCTAGTTCAGCACCGACCTTTGGTTTGCCCGCGCTTTTTACGACTTGCACAAAAGAGGCTAGCTCTAGTTTGAGCGGTTCATCCTTTTCGATCGGAATTTCCTCGCGCACAAGCTCCTTGTCTACTTTGCGTAGATAGTGTCCGCTTTGCTCTTGAAAATCGAGTGATAAGTAATTTTGCGGTTGGAAAATGCGAATCTCACGAACTTTTTTCGTGCTCACGCGGCTAGTGTTGATGTTGGCCACGCAGCCATTTTCAAAAGTAATGCGCGCATTCGCGATGTCTTCCGAATTTGAAAGCACATTGACTCCGACTGCATCCACCTGTTTCACGGGCGAGCGTACAAGTGCTAGGATCACTCCAATATCGTGAATCATGAGATCGAGCACCACCCCAACTTCCGTGCCACGCGGGTTAAAGGGTGCGAGTCTGTCAGCCGTGATAAATTGAGGATCAGTGACTGCATTTTCCAAAAATCCCATCACAGGATTGTAATGCTCAATGTGCCCGACTTGGACAATGCAGCCCTTGGCCTTTGCCGCCGCCAAAATTTCTTCGGCCTCAACGAGGCTCGTGCAAAGTGGCTTCTCAATCAGTAAATGACAGCCGCCAAGCAGCAGTGGCACAGCGACTTCGCAGTGCTTATCAGTCGGTACTACCACGCTGACCGCGTCACAGGCCGCTGCGAGTGCTTCTGCAGAGTCAAAACGCTGACAAGCAAACTTTTCGCAGATCTCAGAGGCACGCCCATCATCAGCCTCCACGATACCAACCAATTCACATCCGTCCAGGGAGGCATAAATACGAGCATGGTGCTGCCCCAAATAGCCAGTGCCGATCACACCACAGCGGATTTTAGATTGTTCAGACATAGCATCAGCAAAGATAGGCCAACTCAAACTGACAAGGCGCGAATCATTGCATTATTTAAATACCACAGTTGACCTAGACAGTTTTTTAAACAAGTGTTTGAAATAATGAAAACTTCTCGTAAAGGCAAGTGTTCGGTTTCGGACAAGACTCGGCAAAAAATACTGAGTGCAACAGGTAAGGTTTTTGCGCAAGGTGGCTACCGCGCTATGACCTTACGCCTTGTCACGCATGAGGCTAAAGTCAACTTGGCGGCTGTTAACTATCACTTCGGCTCTAAATTGAATCTTATGCGTGCGCTTTTGCGTGACCGCTTCGAGCCGATTAATCAGCAACGCCACCGGCTACTCGACCAGCAAATCGAAGCCCATGCACCCGACCCTGTTCCTCTCCCTGTGATCTACGATACGCTCTTTCGCCCACTATTTACTGGCATTGGTTCCACTACCAACAACGACACCAACCTCATACAAATTATCGGCCGTGCCCTGACTGAGCCCGCCGAGTTCATGCGTGGCTTACATAAAGAGTTTTTTGCAGATCTTTCCAAGCGCTTCATGAGCGAAATCCAGCGTAGCTGCCCCGAACTTTCCCCCGAACAGATACAATACCGCTTCTTCCTCTCTGTCAGCACGATGATCGGTACTGTGATCGAGCAAGTTCGCCTCGAAACGATCTCTGATGGTAAGTTAGACGGTAAGAATCTCGATATAATACTCAAAGAATTAACCACCTTTGTTGTGGGGCCAGAGCTCGGGCAGCAAATTTCATTTTACCACTCCTCAGATTCCTACCGCACCCCCCAAAGTTTCCATCACACAGGACCAGCTGTGTGATGGATTGGAGTTTTCCATCACACAGCCAGTCAGGCGCCGCGCCGGTACATGCACCGGCGGGGGAGCGGGGACTACTAGCCATAGGCGCTCCTGTGCGAGCTCGGTCTGGCAGGGAGCAGGCACTCGTCAATGGCCGAAGCCACGGGAGCCACTACTCCGCTGCGCGTCCACGTACCTGAGCATGTCAACACGAAGGGTCACCATGTATCCCCGTCAGGCCGCCGCGCGCCCTCCCCACTACCTCCTCCCACCCCCATCACGCCGCCAGCCAGACGCCCCCGCCCCGCGCCCAAACCCGCAAAACTCGCGCAGCACCATCGCT
>CALBPO010000092.1 GCA_937899295.1 uncultured Opitutia bacterium | reverse complement strand
ATTCTTGGTCTGTGTAAATCGGTCGATCATGGCCTCGGCGGCATCTTCGATCTTCTGACCTGCGAGTGCGCGGCGTAAGAATTGGGCACCTTCAAGGTATTTACCAGACAGGAGGAGCTCTTCCTTGCGGGTGCCGGAGGCATTGAGGTTGATCGCCGGCCAGAGACGGAGTTCGGCTGCTTTGCGGTCGAGCACCATTTCCATGTTACCGGTGCCTTTAAATTCTTGGAAGATGAGCTCGTCCATCTTACTGCCGGTCTCGATGAGTGCAGTCGCGATGATGGTCAGACTGCCACCTTCTTCGCAGTTACGTGCGGCGGAGAAAATCTGTCGAGGTTTTTCCAAGGCACGCACGTCGAGGCCACCGGTCATGGTGCGGCCACCCTTGCCGGATGCGGCGTTGTAGGCACGGGCGAGGCGGGTGATTGAGTCGAGCAGGAGGACGACGTCCTTGCCCGCTTCCACGAGGCGTTTGGCGCGATCGATGCTTAATTCGGCGAGACGGAGGTGGTTCTTCAGCTCTTCGTCGTTGGAAGAAGCGTAAATTTCGGCATTCACGCTGCGTTTAAAGTCAGTCACTTCCTCGGGGCGCTCGTCGACGAGGAGCACAAGGCAGTGGCACTCGGGATGGTTTTCGATCACGCCGTGGGCAATATCGTGCAAGATAGTGGTCTTACCGGTGCGGGGAGGGGCAACGATGAGACCACGGGTGCCTTTACCAATTGGGCAAAATAGATCCATGATGCGAGTAGTCGCTCGGCCATCTTCGGCCTCTAGACGGATCTGTTCGTCGGGAGCGATTGAAACCATCTGTTGGAAAGAGTAGCGTCCCTTCCGCTCTTCAAGGAGGGCACCATCCACTTTTTCAATGTAGCGCACTTTGGGATTGGGGAAACGGTCATTGTGGAGAGCTTTGGCTTCTATGAAGCTGCCTTGCTTCAGCTTGAAGCGCTTGATCAGTTCACGCGGGACGAAGGGATCGTCTGGCTTTGTCTTGCCGTTTCGGGAGGGGTCAATCAGTTGGCCAGTCTTGTTTTCCAAGATTTCTAGAATGCCGGAGACTTCGATCTCGTTGTCGCGAGGTATTTCTTGATTCGGCCTGGCTGCAGATTCTTGAGTGGTCTCTGCTTCCAAAGGGGTTTCCGTCGATGAATTTTCTTCGCTCATAGCATGGCGCGTGTGTGCTTTAATAAATTAGTGAAAAGGTGTGACTAGCCGTGGCAGGTCGCATGCTGGTGGATGATTACCCAGAGCAATGTAGTGAGGTGCGTTAGAACGAATAGACCAGTGGCAGTCTCTCATCGGGTCGATCATCCACAGGGCTGATTTTGCATGTGGTTAATTGTCCATGCGGACAAAAGATGCGGCGCATTATGAGTACGTTTTCCGTAACGCGATATACAACTTAAGCGGTAATCATTTCGGCCTGTCAATGACTATAATCTGGAGGCTGTCGCGTCTTCGCTGGGAGCAGAATCTAGTCTGCCTATGCAGAAAGACGCCTCATAGAAGCTTGAGTGTACATAATCAATCTAAGCAAAGTGGCGAATCATCGCCTCAGTGCGGTAGTCGAATATCCGCTTCAGCTCCCTCTTTACATAAATTGCGCGGGCGATTGCGCCTAAGGGGCCGAATGGCATAATGTAGTCTATGTGGTCGACGAATCGCACGCCGGCTTCGACCTCGGAAATCTCATGATAGTGGAACCATAGCTTATAGGGGCCAATCAGTTGCTCGTCTACGAAGGACTGCCGCTCGCGGATGTGCTTTAGCTCGCTCAGCCAAGTTTGCTTCCCTATCATCGGAATACCTACTCGATATTCGACCAGAAGGCCTTCGTGCATCTCCTCGGGTAGATCACTGACGATCTCAAAGACCATGTCATCGGGCGTGCTGAGGTCTAGATTCTTTGGCGAGCGTATAAAGTCCCAAGCAGTGTCCAAATCTGTCTGGATCGTTAATTCACTGTGGAGTTGGTGGATTTTGGGCACTAGAAAATATCGTCTTGCAGCAACTTGCCTTACTTGATCTTTGTTGTAAGTTAGTTTGTGAGGGAACGTTCCTTCAATTTATTCTATTATGCAAAAAATACGAACGATTCTACAACATGCGCTTCGTGATGAGGATAACCGTCTATTGATGGCTTCTTCTCCCATTTTCTTCATGCACTTGTTCGCGCTCGGGGTCTTTTTTACTGGTTTCAGCTGGGTTGCTGTAGTGGCACTCGCGGTTACCTACGTAGTTAGAGTCTTTGCACTAACTGCTGGTTTTCATCGCTATTTTTCTCACCGTGCATTCAAAACAAGTCGTACCTTTCAGTTCATCATGGCTTGGGTGGGTACTTCTTCCGCGCAGTTAGGCCCTATGTGGTGGGCAGCCAATCACAGACACCATCATCAACATTCCGATAAGGAGGAAGACATCCACTCGCCAGTGACCAAGGACGCTTTTTGGGCGCACATCGGCTGGGTGCTCTGTCGTGCTTACGGTTCGATCCAGCATGACCGAATCAAAGACCTCACTAAGTATCCAGAGCTGCGCTTCATCGATCGTTTCCATGTCCTGCCAGTGCTTTCGTTAATCATTCTACTTTTCGTCACCGGTGCGGGACTCAATGCTTTCTACCCTGCGCTGGGCACCAGCGGCCTGCAGCTTGTAATGTGGGGTTTCTTTCTTAGTACTGTCTTGGTCTATCACGTCACATTTTGCGTCAACTCAGTCACTCACATCGTCGGCACTAAGCGTTTTGTGACCGACGACGAAAGCCGCAACAGTTGGTGGGTCTCCTTGCTCACCTTTGGAGAAGGGTGGCATAATAACCACCACCGCTGGCCCCTTTCCGCACGCCAGGGCATGTATTGGTGGGAGTTTGATATGAGCTATTGGGGGCTCTGTGCGCTTGAAAAGTTAGGCCTCGTCTGGGATTTAAAAGTATACCCCAAGAAAATCTACGAAGAAGCCGAAGCGACCCCGCCTATCGAATCCTAGGATGCTAAGCTTCTGGATTAGTTTTTTCTGCATCGGATTCTTTGTAGCATCTGCTGCCTACCTGATCGCTCGCAAACTCAAGCTCATGGCGATTATTGATACCATTTGGACTGCTGGCTTGGGCTTATCTGCTTTAGTTTATCATACGGTAGCGGAGTTGGAATCCATTCGCTCATGGGCGGTTTTATTGATCATATTTTTATGGTCTTTTAGGCTCAGCTTTCACCTGTTTAAAGACCGTGTCTTCGCGGGGCACGAGGACCCCCGCTACAAGGCACTCGCGGAACATTGGGGCGCACAGTCTGCCCGAAACTTTTTCTTTCTGTTTCTCGCCCAAATTGTTTTTATCGCGCTTTTTCTATTTCCGGTCAGCATCGCGATGCAAAATCCCCAACCAGTTTGGGCATGGACAGACACCCTAGCCGTTTTAATCGGGATTTCTGCGATGTTAGGGGAATGGATCGCTGACCGCCAATTAGCTACCTTTCGCTCCAATCCTGACAACAAAGGTTGCGTCTGTCAGGATCACCTTTGGCGCTACTCACGTCATCCGAACTATTTTTTCGAATGGTTGCACTGGTTCGCTTACCTCGCTTTTGCTGTGGGCTCATCATCGGTTTGGTTCGCTCTGGTTGGTCCCATTGCTATGTTCATTTTTCTTCGTTTTTTGACCGGTGTGCCCTATGCTGAGATGTCCTCGCTCAAGAGTCGCGGTGAGGCTTACCGCCGATACCAATCGTCGACGAATGCCTTCTTCCCATGGATCCCTCGAAACAAGTCAGCTTAACCGGAAACAGTCAGCGTCCAGCGAGTGAGTTTCAGTCTTCGGAAATCACACCGTCAAAGACTACGGAGTCGGAAGCCAAATTCGAGCGAGTCAGTCCGCGTGGGGGTGATTCGAGAGTGCTTCCCGCATCTGCTAAGAGTGTGCCTAGGAAACGCCTCCGCGCGCTCGAGCGCGTATTCGCTTGGATCCTACGCAATTTAAATGGTGGTAATTTACAAATCACTTTTCCGAGTGGGGTTCGAGCTTTTGTTGGCGATCGCAGTTCTCCGGTGCTCCAGCTTGACATTAAAAACCCCCATTTTTTTAATAAGGTTCTCTCCGGCGGAAGCATTGGTTTTGGGGAAGCCTACGTCGAAGGCGATTGGGATACACATGACCTTTCTGGGCTACTCCATCTGCTTGCAAAAAATCAAAAAGATTTAGGCCGCATAGGTCGAGGTTTCTCGATCCTAGCAAAGCAAGCCAACCTTATCTACCACAAGGCTCGCCGCAATACTCTGGAGCGAAGTAAGGAAAATATCCAAGCGCACTACGACTTAAGTAACGATTTTTACCAAACCTTCCTTGATCCAAGCATGACTTATTCCAGCGCTCTCTTTCAGTCGCTCGAGGAGAGCCTAGAGCAAGCACAGCTTAATAAAATCGACCGCATGCTAGACCTGGCAGACGTGGGTGAGGGTGACACCATCCTCGAAATAGGTTCGGGTTGGGGCGCGCTCGCACTCCGTGCCGCGCAGCGTGGCTGCCGCGTAAAAACGATCACCTTGTCTGAAGAGCAGTTTGCCTACGCTAAGGATCTGTTTGAGCACGAGGGCGTAAGCGATCGAGTTGAGATCGTGCTAGAGGACTATCGCATTCAAACAGGTCAATACGATGCCGTCCTCTCCTGCGAAATGATTGAGGCCGTCGGCCGCGAATATTTAGACAGTTATTTTCAAATTGTCAGTCAGTCGCTCAAGCCAAAGGCGCGCGCAGTCATTCAAGCAATCACGATTCCCGATGAGCGTTATGAAAGCTATAGCCGAAGTTGCGATTGGATACAAAAACACATTTTTCCAGGTGGGCACTTGCCTTCGCCTAGTGCAATCTGCGAGCACCTTGCGAGTGCTGGCGAAGCCGCGGTGATCAAGATGGAAGCCTTCGGCCACGACTACGCCGAAACTCTCCGCCGTTGGTCGGCGAGTTTCAATGCCGCTAAGTCGACTGTGGACGCGCTTGGCTTTGATGAGGCTTTTCGTCGCAAGTGGAACTACTATCTAAGTTATTGCGAGGCAGGCTTTGACGCAGATCTGATTGACGTGCAGCACGTCGTGATCGAAAAGAATTAATTTGTTTGCTTTGCTTCGTTATTCGCTACGACAAAAACCGTTTTGTAAGGCAATCGACGATGTAGTCGTGCGCCTCTTCGACCGTATCGACAATCTTGAATAGATCGACATCCTCTGGCGAAATGGTGCCCCATTTGACGAGTGCATCGAAATCGCAGACGTCATTCCAAAATTCGCTTCCGAACAGCACGATGGGTGGCGCTTCCTCGATCTTCTTAGTTTGTACTAGAGTGAGTGTTTCAAAGAGTTCATCCATCGTGCCGAAGCCGCCAGGGAAGGCGACGAGTGCTTTGGCTAATAAGACGAACCAGTATTTGCGCACAAAGAAATAGTGGAACTCAAACTTCAATTCTTCGGGTATGAATTCGTTGACGCCTTGTTCGAAGGGCAAGCTGATACCGAGGCCTACAGATTTGCCGCCTGCATTGCGTGCGCCAAGATTGGCCGCCTCCATGATGCCAGGTCCCCCGCCCGAACAAATTAGGAAACGCCTTTGGTGTTCTTTAGGTAGACTCATCGACCATCGGGTCAACGACTCCGATAGCTGCACCGCCGCATTATAGTAGGGCGCAGATTTGACTGCGCACTCCGCTTGGTGGAGGCTTTGCTTTTCTTGAGCCGTGAGGTTCTCAGGGTCTTTGATCGTGGCTTGGACTGCAGTGAGTTCTTTATCGGCAACTTCGATCGTTTTCGTCCGGGCAGAGCCGAAAAGCACAATGGTATCTTTGACTTTTTGCTCCGCGAAGCGGAGACCGGGTTCCGTCATCTCGCAAAGTACGCGGATGTTACGAGCAGGGTCGCTATTTAAGAAACTGAGGTTTTTATAAGCCTTAAGTGGCCAATCTTCGGGGGAGGGATCACGGGGTAGTGTCATAGTTTAGTCTAGGTGGATTGTTGTTGTATGGATTTATCCTTTGCCAAAACGGCGTTCCCATTCGCTCCAAGTGATTTCGTTAAAAGTCGGCTTACCGAAGGGTGAGGTATGAGGCGTCTCGCAAGTGATTAGGGTTTCGGCTAGTTGCTGAACGGCGGCCTCGCTCATAGTGTCCTTACGGCGGTAGCTGCCTCCGACGGCCAGCTTGGCTACCGATTCCCAAATGAGTTCGCTTTGCTTGCGAGATCCTCCACGCTGGCGGAGGAGGTCGACCATGTCGCGGATAAAATCTTCCGCTTGCTCCGGCTCTAGCCATGCGGGTAAGGATTCTATGCGGTAAAAGTGACGGCCGAATTCTTCAACTTGGAAGCCCTGTTCGTTGATCAAATCTAAGTGCGTGAGCAGTGCCTCAGAGGCGAGCGGTTCTAGTTCGATGGCCTGCGGGATGAGTAGGCTTTGGCTTGGCGGCGTGCTTTCTTTATAGCTTCTCAAGATGCGCTCAAAACGCACTCGCTGGTCGGCGTAGCGTATGTGCAGCATGACGAGTCCGCGCGGCGTATCAAAGAGCCCGTATTGCTTCTTCAAAATTGAGATCAGCCGCCATGCCGGGGTGTTGACTTTTGCAGGTTCTGCCAGCTTTTGTGATTCAATAATTCTTGGCGCAGTCGATGTCTTGGCCGCTCTTGGTTTCGTTGAAATTGGCCCTAGAGAGACGGCAGGTTTCAAAGGTTGAGCGGGATCGATTTCATTTTTTGCTGCCGGCGCTCTTAACTCCGCTTTTGGGCGCTCGGCTACGGTCGCGACCGTCAGGGTGTCGGTGATTGCTCCGAGCACAAAGCGACGGATCGCGCCGTCGTTTCGAAAACGCACCTCGCGCTTTGCGGGGTGGACGTTGACGTCGACCTCTTGTGGCTCGATTTCGAGAAAGAGAAAGGCAGGCGGATAACGCCCTTTTTGGATGCGACCATGATAAGCATCGAGCACGGCGAAACCGAGTGTGCGACTGTCGACTGGTCGGCGGTTGACTAGGGTAACAAGTTCGCGGCGGGTAGAACGACCGACGCCTGGCTTGGCGGTGAGTCCAGTCAATCGGTATCCGGTCTTGGGATCGCTCACATCGACGGAGATCAAATCGTCGGCTAGGCTACGCCCCCAGATCTCGGCTATGCGATCCCGGAGATCCTCACAGGCTGGGGATTGAAAGATAGTGCGTCCACTATCAAGCACGCGGAAGGCGACTCTGGGATGGGCCACCGCAAAGAGCCGCGTATTGTAGGTAATATGGGCGCTCTCAGTCGGATCGGTCTTGAGGAACTTGCGCCGTGCAGGCACTGAATTGAAGAGCTGTGCGACTTCAATCACAGTGCCGACGGGCATGCCGCAGTCTTTCTTTTCGATTAGTTTGCCGCCGTTGATTTTAATCTCAGTGCCGTGCTCCCAGCCCTCAGAACGACTGCGTAGGGTAAAGCGCGAGACCGACGCGATCGAGGGCAGCGCTTCACCGCGAAAGCCAAAGCTGGAAACTACGTTTAGATCGGCCGCCTCGCGAATTTTGCTGGTGGCGTGGCGTTCTAGCGAGAGGAGTGCTTCATCGGGGCTCATACCCTTGCCGTTGTCCTCGATGCGAATGTAAGATTTGCCACCGTTGCGAATCTCGACCTCGATCCTTGTGGCACCTGCATCGATACTGTTTTCGACGAGCTCTTTGACCACAGCGACAGGGCGCTCAATTACTTCGCCAGCAGCGATTTGGTTGGCGACCCGGTCAGATAATATGCGAATCGAGGACATGTATCTTTTTACAGACTCTTCTATTGAAGCAGAGCGCACTGCCTGCAACGCAATTTCTATGTTTCTTCCTATCCCCCGACTGCGTAGTCTAAATAATCTCTGTCAACTGACTGCAGATCACTATCTGGACTAAAGTAAATCCGCACTTGAGGTTTTTAGGCGAGGCTTACAGTAACGACTAAATATATTAAACACTTATGCCTACACATTCAGAGTGTAAAATCTGACTAGAAAAATATCTTAAATTGTTTATAAAAAACGATATGTCGAACCGACTTTCAACGGAAAATAGCCTCTATTTGCAGCAGCATGCCTCTAATCCAGTTGAGTGGTATCCATGGGGCCAAGAAGCGATCAAGGCCGCAGAGACCTCCGGGAAGCCGCTCTTGGTGTCAATCGGTTATTCTGCTTGTCACTGGTGTCACGTCATGGCGCACGAGAGTTTTGAGGACGAATACATTGCTGGGATCATGAATAAACACTTCATTTGTGTGAAGGTCGACCGCGAAGAGCGTCCCGACATTGACCAGATCTATATGGAGGCTGTGGAGATGATTCAACAGCAGGGTGGTTGGCCGCTTAACGTTTTTTGCCTGCCCGATGGGAGACCGTTTTTCGGTGGCACCTACTTCCCCCCCGAAGACCGAGGACAAGGGCTTATTCCTTGGCCACAGATTTGCATGCGCATCGCCGATTTTTATAAACGCTCCAAGGGAGAACTGATCGAAAACGCTGAGGCCATTCAAAAAAACATCCTCGCGGGCACTCAAGCCGCTAGCACGGGCGGAGCCTCTAGCGATTGGAATCCCCAATGTTTGCTCGAAGCCGCGCAGGGCATCTGCGGTAACCACGATGATCAATATGGTGGCTTCGGCGAAGCACCGAAATTCCCGCCCTCCATGTCGCTTAATTTCCTGAGAGCACTTTACCCTTCAGTCGAGCCCAGTCTAGCCGCGCGGATTGATGAAGTGAGCCACATTACGCTACGCGCTATGGCGCACGGCGGCCTCTTCGATCAATTTGGCGGTGGCTTTGCCCGCTACAGCGTAGATGCCTACTGGCTGATACCGCACTTCGAGAAGATGCTCTACGACAATGCTCTGCTGATCGATGCTTATACCCGTGCTTGGCTCGATACGCAAGATCCACTCTACGCCGCCGTGGTCGAAGAAACTATTGGCTGGATTGATCGCGAAATGTCTGCGCCTGAGGGAGGCTTTTATGCCGCGCTCGATGCTGACAGCGAGGGCGAAGAAGGTCGCTACTACGTATGGACACCCGAGCAGGTCGACTCCGTATTGGGTCCTTCGCTTGCTCGCGAGCTGCGCGCTGCTTATAACATCACGGGCGAGGGTAACTTCGAGCACGGCAAGAGCAATCCTGCCCTTGTTGAGGAAGACTTTGCCGTTCGTTTTAAATTGGCCGATGCACGCCGCCAACTTCGCGAGCACCGTGAGGCCGAGCGTGTGCCGCCCGGTAAAGATACTAAAATCAATAATGCGTGGAACAGCATGATGATTCGCGCGCTCGCTGATGCAGGATTTTACTTCGATCGCCCAAAGTGGACGCAGCGTGCCCGTAAAGCTATCGATTTTCTTTGGAGCGAACTTGTCACTGAAACTTCAAAGGGAATCCAGCTGAAGGCAGTTTACTACGAAAGCGGCGGCGCAAATGTCGACGCCTTCTTACATGATTATGCTTTACTCGCCGAGGCCTGCCTTGCAGTGGCCTCCAAAATCGACTGGATCGAGCCTGGTGCTTCTGCCATCTATCAAGCTCGCGCTCAAGCCTGCGTCGATCAAGCGATGCAATACTTCGCGGACGAACACAGTATCGGCTATTACTTTACAGCGGAAGGTGCTGAAACCCCCGTTGCCCGTCGCAAAGAGTGGTTCGATAACGCCACTCCGTCGGGCAATTCCGTCATGCTACACGCGCTTAGTGGTCTCCACGCACTAACTGGGGACGGTCGCTATGCGGCTGAGCTTGAAGCCACCCTGCCTGCTTATGCGGACTATGCGGGCAAAGTCGCTGCGGGTGTTGCTCATGGCCTCGAAGCCGCCGCCACCTACCAGTCGGGTGTTGCAGTGATCAAGGTAGGAGTGGATGTCGATATGAACGCCCTGCGCAAGGCCCTCGCTGCTAAAGCTTGGCGACGCACCTTTGTCCAACAAAGTATGGACTTATCGCCAAATCAGATTCAAGTCTGCCTTGGCACTCAATGCCTCGCAGCCGAGGATGATTTAGCCACCGCGATGCTTCTTATGTAAGTGCGTCACAATTCAAGCCTTAATCAATACTCACAACTCATGCCCGAAGACCTTAACGATCTCTATCAAGGGATCATACTCGATCACAACAAGCGCCCTCGCCATTATGGCGCGCTTGCGAATGCCACTCACGTGGCCGAAGGCTACAACCCGCTCTGCGGGGATAGGATCGAAGTCTTTCTTCAACTTTCGGGGGATCAAATCGAGGCCATTCAATTCGAGTGCGCGAGCTGCGCGATTTGTAAAGCGAGCGCGTCGATCATGGCTGAGGCTTTAGTGGGACAAAGTATATCTATTGGCGAGTCCCTTCAAGAGTCAGTTAGCCGTATTTTAAAAACGGATACAGAAACGGTCACCCTTGACGTTCAAGGTGAGATCGCAGCGCTCTCAGGGGTACGAAATTTTCCTGCACGGATTAAGTGCGCGACCTTGCCTTGGCACACCTATCAAGCGGCGCTACGCGGCGAGGCTAAGGCTGTGACGGAGTAGTCTTATCCAAATAGACATCTTGATAAGGGTGGTAGTCGAGAATGTTGGGATACCAACCTTTGACGGCTTCGTCGATCAGGGTGCTACGGACGTAGAAATAAATCGGGATGACGGGCATTTCGTCGATTAGTATTTCCTCGGCTTTTTGAAAGAGTGCAAAGCGGGCAGCGTGGTCTGACTCAGAGGCGGCTTGGCGAATCAAGTCGTCAAATGTGGACTCGCCCCAGTTACTGTGGTTGTTGCCGTTGTCGCTGGTCACAAGACTAAGAAAAGTGTTAGGGTCCACGTAATCGCCGATCCATGCCGCGCGGACTATGTCGAAATTACGTGCCTTGCGTGTGGCGAGGTAGACCTTCCACTCTTGGTTGTAAAGGCCGATCTCGATGCCGAGCTCTTCTTTCCACATCTGCTGAATAGCCATGGCGATGGTGGCGTGCGACTCGCTGGTGTTAAAGAGCAATTCAAACTTCGGAAAGCCTTCGCCGCCTGGAAAACCTGCCTCGGCAAGTAACTGGCGAGCGAGATCTGGATCGTAGGGTAGTTTGACTTCGGCTGTGTAGCCTCCCGTGTTGGGCGGAGTAAAATGGTAGGCGGGCTTTTGCCCTGCCTTAAGCACATGCTCGGTGAGTGACTCGCGGTCGATGGAATAGGCGAGGGCTTTGCGCACGAGCGGGTCTTTTAGAGGACCACGTTCGGTGTTGATCAGATAATAATAAACTCCGAGGTAGGTATCAAAGCGCATACGTTCGGGCTGATTTTCGCGATACCAGTCGATGCGGGGGATGGGCACGGTGCTGGTGATGTGGAGTTGGTCCGTGCGGAAGGCGCGCTCCTCCGCATCAGTTGCAATGGGAAGAAAGTGGATGCCGTTTAGCTGCACGGTTTCGGCTGCGTTGTAGTGGGGATTTTTGGTCACATGGATGGAGTGATTAAGCCGCCAAGTCTCGAGCGTGAAAGGGCCGTTGCTAACCATGTTGCCAGGCTTCGTCCATTTAGAGATACGGGAGGTCATATCGCCGTTGGCGAGCACGGTCGGCTTGTGTAGGGGGAACCAGGTGTAGTGAGTCGGCAGGCTGAGTAAGTAAGGGGTGGGGGCTTCCAGGTCGATAATGAGGGTATACGGTTCGGGCGAACTCAGACCGACTTCAGCGAAGTCAGAGAGTTCGCCTTTATTGAACGCTTCAGCTCCGCGTATGCAGTAGAGCATGTAGGCGTAGGGAGCACCCATCGCGGGAGTGAGGATGCGCTCATATGCGAATAGAAATGCTTCGGCGGTGAGTGGATCGCCGTTGGACCAGCGAGCTTCGGGGTCGAGCTTGAAGGTGTAGCGAAGGCCGTCTTCGGAGATGTCCCAGCTTAGGGCGACGCCCGGCTCGATGGCAAGGGTCTCGGGGTGCACCGTTGTGAGCCCTTCAAAGAGCGAAAGTAGAACGTAGTGCTCGGTTACGCCTGTGACGATGTGTGGGTCTAGACCTTCCGGCTCAGTGCCGATCCCTATGTAGAGCTCCTGCTCGGCATTGCCCTTTTCAACGTTTGATTGGTTTTGTCCGCAGCCTGCTAGGCCAGCGCATGCAAGTAATAGAATGTAGAGCCGAAGATGCATTTACACGAATAAGGCCTAGAGGATTTGTGTCGGCAAAACAAAAACAGGCTTGTTTACCTCTTTCGTAGACAAACCGTGCTGCGCTAGGCTAGGGGTATTCTTATGAATCTATCTCCAAGACTGAAGCCTACAGTCAGGATGATCGCCTCGCTGCATTCGGATAGTAAGTCTTTAGCATGCATCCAAATTAATAGTCGATGAGGGGTCTAATGGGCGAGGCCAATCTGTTCTTAAATTTGCAGATTCACGATTCCAGTATTGTGCCAACTCCCGATATGCGTTGCCTAGAGATCAGTATGTCAGAAAACCCACAACCAAATCAAGGTCAGCCCCAGCAGGTCAATTTGCAACAGTTCGCTCACCAGTTCATGGCGGGTCTACAGCGCCATTTTGATATGCTCGCATTTAATATGGTTGCTCGCGAGAACGTGCAGGAGGACGCTTACAATAGCCGCGTGAACGCGCCCAGAGTTATGCCCGCGGCTCAGCACCACCAGAACTTCGAGCAAATGCAGGCCTACGCCCGGGATTTGCTTGTGCGCCAGGTGATCAACGACTGCATGAATCTCGCAGTAACAGGGATGAATAACGCGCACTTTTTTCTCGCACTGGTCAAGATAACGAAGGCCAACTCGAGCGTTAGCCCCGAAGCGCAACAGGAAGCCCAAAAAACACAGCAAGCCTTCGTCCCCTCGCAGCTCGACGATAAGTTTAATCGCCTTGAAAAGGACTACGGCATCCTGTGTGAGCTGGAGGATAGTGTCATCTCGCTCGGCTTTATCATGCAAGCGCTTATGCAGCAGGGTGGTGTGCTCAAAGAACCGCAAGTCGATAAAAATGGTGAGCTGGTGCTGGAGCTGAAGGCGGTCAAAGTCCTCAGTCGAGATGCCACCGCCGAAAAGCCCAAGGGCAAGCTCGTCGATCAGCGCATAGTATTCAAAGAGGGTGACATGCTGACCTTTACCGATCGTGAGTTGCAGCTTATATTGATCACGATTGCCTCTTTTGCAGACAGTTTGTTTAAGGCAGTTTCGCGCTATGCTAAATCGGTCAAAGACGCAAACGAATCGTAAGTTATAGTTAGATAAGGATTTAAGAGTAAGGAAGAAGAGAGCTGTTAAATTCACTAGCGAACTACATCGACCCTTCTTATCTCTTAGTTCTCTATCTTTAATCCGAAATGTTCCGCTACACCGTTATCGCGATTGGCAAAATGAAAAACCGCTCGCTTGCTATGCTCTGCGACGACTTTTCCCAGCGTCTGAAGCGGCAGGGCAACTTTGAATTGATCGAGTTAAAAGACGGCGACGTTGAGAGCGAGGGGTTGCGTATCCTTGAAGCGCTCGCTAAGCGCAGCGACGCTCGCATTTACGCGATGGCAGAAGAGGGTATGACCCGCACCTCGCAAAGACTGGCCGATGAACTCTACGCCCTACAAGGTCGCCCCGCCATCTTCATCCTCGGCGGGGCCTACGGTCTAAGTGATACGGTCAAAGCACGTGCCGACGCACTTTTTGCCCTCTCGCCACTCACTTTCACACACGAAATCGCACGTATGCTCGTCTACGAGCAGCTCTACCGAGCCGTGGCTATCCAGACTGGATCTAAGTATCACCACGAGTAGTTGAACCGTAGCTTGCGTGCTTGCTCGAGCCTGTGTCGATTGACCTGAAAAGCCTTGGCGCTAACGACCCTTCTGGGAAAGTATTCCAAAAGTTGATTTACCGTAATGCCCAATAATGTCGCTTGCTATTTATACCGAATTGTCAATAAGCCTAAAACCTCTATAGCACATGTTAATATTCAGAGCATGGGTAGTATCAGTTGGATAAAGTAAAAATGTATTCAGTCAGGTCGAATTCGCGTCTTAGCGAAACTCAAAGCAAAGAAGCAAGTGGCATAGCCCAATAAAAGATAAATAAATGAATACCAAAATGTATGTAGGCAATCTGTCCTACGACGCAACTGATAGTGATATCCGCGAGCTTTTTGAAGCACACGGAACCGTAAGTGACGTGTTCATCGTTAAAGACCGTGAGTCTGGCCGCCCCCGCGGCTTTGCTTTCGTCTCGATGGAAACCCCTGAAGAAATGAATGCAGCGATCGAAGGTCTCAACGGCGAAGAATTTGCCGGTCGTGCCCTAACCATCAACGAAGCACGTCCCCGTGAAGAGCGCCCGCAGGGCGGCGGCGGTTATAATCGTGGCGGTGATCGTCGCGGACGCGGCGGAGATCGTGGTGGCCGTGGTGGCGACCGTGGCGGTCGCGACAAGTATTAATTAACGACCCAGCTTCAGAATCCTGCGGATTCACAAAAATCACATTCAAAGGGGTTCTGGAAACGGAGCCCTTTTTTTGGTGAGTCTTAGCGTAGAGTGCGTACACTTTCATCCCCACTTATCCTCCCAAGGTAGGCGAGCTAAACTTCTTCGAAGCGTCGCTCAAAGAGATCGACCAACTCACCGAGCATCCGCTCGGCATCTACGGCGGCACCTTCGGCACGCACCGCAAGATTGGAGCCTTTGCCGGCAGCCAGCATCATAAGGCCCATGATACTCTTGCCGTTGACCTGCTCACCGTCTTTTTCCACCCATACTTCGCCACTAAAGGTGTTGGCGATGCGTACAATCATGGCTGCAGGACGGGCGTGGATACCCATCTTGTTTTGGACAACGAGTATCTTGGTAGTCGCTCCCTTGCTTTCGTTGCTTTCTGTTGTGCTCATGGATATTTACATTTGTATAAAAAAGTTACTGGTATTTATAGCAAGATATAATCCAAGATTACCAAATTCATACGAGAATCCATGAATATTTGGTAAGTTTCTCACGAAAATTACCGTCTAGAGTTTACCTTCGAGGCGACAAGGGGTCGCTTCTACGAATATTCCGGAATCAGATCGCTCTGGTGCCGCCATAGATTAGCATAGTGTCCGCCTTGGTCGATTAGCGCTTCGTGCGAACCAGACTCAATTATGTGGCCTTGCTCCATGACCACTATCTTGTCCGCCCGTCGTACGGTGGAGAGTCGGTGCGCGATGACTAACACAGTACGCTCTTGCACGAGGCGATCCAGAGCTTCTTGGATCTTGCGCTCGGTGATCGTGTCAACGCTGGCGGTGGCCTCGTCGAGGATGACAAAGGGCGGATTTTTTAGTAGTACACGCGCAATAGTCAGTCGCTGCTTCTCGCCTTGGCTCAAGCGGATACCTTTTTCGCCGATGTTGGTGTCGAGTCGCATCGGCAAGGCATCGACAAAGTCCCTTGAGCACGCTTGATCCAGTGCGTCCATGATCTCGTCCTCCGTGGCATCCTCCTTAGCTAGAAGAAGATTATCGCGTACCGTTCCTTCAAAGAGGAAGGGATCTTGGGCGACGTGCCCGACTTTATCGTGTAGTTCACTGAGTCCGATTTGGCGGATGTCGACGCCTGAGAGTTTGATCGTGCCGCCGCTCACATCGTAGGTGCGCATGGCGAGATTGGCCACTGTAGACTTACCTGCGCCGGTGTGCCCAACGATTGCAGTGACTCGATTTGCTTCCAGCGTTAGATTGAACTGCTCTAAGATCTTAGGTCTTTCTGGATATTTAAAATGCACACTTTCGAAGCTCAGTTCAATCGGCTGATCGGGTAGCGGTTGGGGTGATCGCGGCTCATCGACATCAACCTGCGCATCGAGTATTTCAAAAACTCGCACGCCTGATGCGCGACCCGCGGCGATCAGGTGGTTCAATCCGTGCAACTGGGAGATAGGCTGGTAGAGCATGTTGGCCAATAGAAAGAAAGCGATTAACTTGCCCATGGTAAAGTCTGTTGATTCTTGCAGCACAAAGTAACCACCAAT
>CALBPO010000091.1 GCA_937899295.1 uncultured Opitutia bacterium | reverse complement strand
TAACGAGTGGCATTGGCCTATTATTGATTCTGGTAGCTGGTTTTGGTCTAGTCGCAAAGTTAGGCTACAATTATACCGAAACTTGGATTCTGGTTAAATTCGCAATATGGCTGCTCTTGGGTGGGCTCATCGTTCTCATCAATCGTAAACCACAGCTCGCCATGCTACTCTGGTGCCTGCTCATTGCACTGAGTGCGACCGCAGCGATTATGGTCTATGTCGTGCGCTTCTCGGCAGCTTGACGAGAAAGCTTACTTTTTTGAAACTTCTGCTTGAACTGCGAGCTTAGCTTTGTCTTTATCCCGCACTTCTCAAATGCACCTGTAGCTCAATTGGATAGAGCGCCTGACTACGAATCAGGAGGTTAGGGGTTCAAGTCCCTTCAGGTGTACCATCATTTTAGCGCTTCGCTCTACATCTCTTTGTTTGCGAGGCGCTTTTTTTGTTCCCCGGCTTTCTACTGCTAGGCATAGACCATACAGGCGCACTGATCGCAGAAATGTGGTTCGCCCGCAACAGGAGCGCTACTGTTGACCTCGTTCGAGACGCGTAAGTGGCAGCTCTCGCATTTGTGTGCTTCGATCCTGGCAACATAGGGTGGGCGTTTGGAAAGTTTCTTCACGCGGTCGTAGTGACTTACATACTGCTCCTCAACGACGGATCGCGCGTCTTTAAGGACTGCCTTGGCTTCATCAATCGAAGCTATTAGATTTTCTTCCCGTTCGCCGAGTAAGGCAATCTGCTTTCTCTCTTCCACGATCCTAGCTTCTATCTTGGTTTTTTCGTCTTGAAAAGTTTCAGAGGTTTCATCGATTTCGATCAACAGTTCGATTCCCCGCTCTTCGAGATCCGAGATCTCTTGCTCAGTTTGCTCGATCTGGTGGGTGAGGGCACGATACTCGTCGTTCTTTTTAACCTCTAATTGCTGCGTGCGAAAACGCGCGATGGCTTCCTCCTTTGTCTTGATCTCAGTATCAAGTTCGCTGCGCTCGACCTCCTTCTCTTTGAGTGCATGACTAGCCGCTTCGATGTTGGCCTCTTCGGCAGTGATGTGCCCCTCAAGCGCGCTACGCTCCTGCGGGATACGGGCAAGCTCTTGCTCAATCTTTTGGAGCACGACGTCGCGGTCTTGAACAATTAGGAGTTTTTCGATTTGCGGGTCAGGCATAAGTAGGATATCTCTCGTAGAGACAAAGCAGGCTTACTTACAGAGCAACACAAAAGCGACTATGAGCGACACTTCTCTTCAGGACCAGATCGACGATGCCACTCTCGACTTCACCCTCGGTGAGAGTGGGGCGGCTATCGCAAAACTTTCTCAACTCAAAGAAACTCATCCCGAGTCCTTCGGTGTATGGCATGCCTTGACAGAAATCTATTTTTCAGAGGGTGATTATGACGCCGCACTCCAAACAGGCGAGCGGGCACTCGAGATTTGTCCTAGCGACATTCATATTAACACTAGCCTTTCCCGGATCTGGGTCGAGCGGGGAGACAAGGATAAGGCAGAACATTTTGGCGCACAGGCACGTATGCTAGGCTGGAAAGATGAACTCAAGTCACCCCCACAAAAGGACGACATTTAGAGGCATTGACAGCCCCGAATCTAGCCACCTAAATCCTCAATTACATGGAAGATGTCACCTACACGCTGGAATTTGAAAAGCCCTTACGTGAGCTTGAGAAACAATTAATTACACTAAACCAAGTCTCGCAGGAGTCGAAGGTAGACGTGTCGAGCGAAATTGAAGCGATCGAGATCAAGATCGAAAAAATCAAAAAGGATATCTACTCTAATTTGACAGCTTGGCAGCGAGTGCAGCTCTCTCGACACCCCAAGCGCCCTTACTCTCTTGATTACATCAATCTGATTTTTACTGATTTCGAGGAACTCCATGGTGACCGTCGCTTCCGAGAGGATGC
>CALBPO010000090.1 GCA_937899295.1 uncultured Opitutia bacterium | reverse complement strand
TGTGGCATCAATGCGAACATAGAGTTAGCAGGCTTACGCGCACTCGTTAGCGCCTTTAATCGAGCGCACCCAATAGTGTAAACCCTTACCCGAAGACTAGCTAAGGCAGCGAACAGCCAATTCACGGCAAACTTCTTCCTGCTCATTCGGACGTTCGATAATGGCCTCGAAGGCCTCAGTGAACGCGATCTGGAAATCGATCAACTTCTTCAGAGATACCTTATTAGCCGTCTCCGCAAGTCGCCCAAGATACCACGGGTTCTGAGTGAACACATTCAAATTACTCTTCTCTTCGCTATCTCCAAAATGCTGCCCATAGGTGCGGGCAGCTGATTCCAGATCACTTTTGGAGATGCCACGGCCACCCAGACGAATCGCACCTGCATCGAGTAAGACACGCAACTGAATGAGTAAGCGATTACGCGATTGAAGACTGCCAAGTAAGGGCCGCGATTCACTCTGGGTAAAAAAGTGACGGCGCAGCGCTTCGAGCGTCCAAGAAAGCTTCAGCGAGTAAAAGGCGTCCGCCGCTTCGAAGAAGTCGGCATCTCCGAAGTTTGGTACAAGATCGGCCACAAGGCGCTCACTGATAGGTTCAGCGCCCTCCCCCGCGAAGGTCAGTAACTTACGCGTCTCCTCGACGATCAGCCGAGTGTTGCCGTTAACCTTGCCGATGAGTAACTCAATCGCATCGCGAGTCATCGTATTGCCCGCTTGAGCGCACTCTTCAGTAATCAAAGCGGCACAAGTCTGCGCGGTGTCTTTGCCCGCAGCCATCGCAGTAAAATCCGAGTTCTTCTGGCACCATTTAAAGAAACTACGGCGTTTATCGACAGGTTGCGCGGTAATCAAAACACCCACACTCGTCGCATCGAGGCCTTCGAGCATCGCTTTTAAATTATCGAGTAAGTCTAGGGTGCCTTGCGCACGACCCGTCGGGCTATCGGCCATGAAATTGACATCCTTGAGCCAAACAACCTTGCGCTCACCAAAGAGAGAGAGCGTCTGCGCGGCGCTAGTGAAGCGGTTGATCGCGTCCTCGACTTCCGCGACATTCGAAGCACGCCCATCGACGACCTCCTTCGAGAGATCATCCATCAAGTCCTTTGTCTGTTCTACAAACCATGCCCTACCCTTTTCCGAAACAAGGTAATCGTCGTCCCCGCAGATAAATGTAAATGGCTTCGCTGGCATGAGAAAGCTAAGTCTCGGAGAGCACTCGAAAGAGCGCAAGACGGAATGCGGGAGGCTGCGACTTAGCCATGCTATATTGTTGTAGCGTGCCCGCTTACGAGCGCCCGAATCTTGAAAAAGAATTCATTCGCATGGAACGTACGGCCAAGAGGAACGCTACAGATCACATTTCCTTATTCTGTATGCCCCTAGTCCCGCTCGCCGCAACTAAGGAACTCGGCTACTTTATTCTCGCGCAATTTTCGGCGCATCCAGTCAAGCGCAGCGTGCACGGCACGAGCTTTAACATCAAGCCGTCCACCCGCGTAGCGGACTGATTTACACCATACCCCTACAGGTGAATGATAGCCCAAGTGAATCGTGCCGACGGGATTTTGTTCATTGCCGCCATCAGGCCCCGCGAAGCCCGTCACGCTAAGACCATAATCAGTCGAAAGGCGCTCGGCAATACCCGAAGCCATGGCAATAGCGCATTCGGCGCTAACGGCACCGTGCTGTTCGATAATCGACTCCGGCACACCCACTTTGGAGACTTTAACATCATTCGCATAGCAAACGACTCCGCCAACGAAGACCTTGGAAGCGCCCGATAGATTCGTAAAGGCATCGCAAAGTAAGCCGCCTGTGCAAGACTCGGCGATGGCAAGGGTACGATCAAGCGCGCGTAACTCGTGAAATACGACTTTAGCGAGTGAGCAGTGGCCGAAACAGACGAAATCCTCACCCAATAGCAAGCGAACCTCTTGCCCGATGGCCTTGAGCTGCTCCATGCTCAGCTTACGATCGCGTGAGCTCAGCCGCACGTCGACAATGCCGTAGTGCACGCAGTAGGCCACGGCCAAGTCGGAATAGGCTTTGGCAATAGGCTGCATCATTTCCTCCACACTCGACTCTCCTGAACCAAAAGTACGGATCTGAAGGTAAGCTTCTTCCTCGCTCAGCGCACCGAGTGCTTGGAGCATAGGGATGGCCTCTTTCTCAAACATAGGGATGAGCTCGTTAGTGGGCCCAGGCAGCATGATCAGAATCTTACCGTCGCACTGATAAGCCATACCGGGCGCCGTTCCACGCTCGTTATGAAGCACCTCGCCATCAACGAAGCGGTAACACTGCCTCCGATGATGGTCTGCCATGGTATGACCGACCACTTTAAAACGTGCCTGAATGAGCACTTCGATTTCTGGTTCGAAAACAAGCTCCGCACCCAGTGCTTCGGCAATGTTTTCCCGCGTCATGTCATCCGCGGTCGGACCGAGGCCTCCTGTAGTAATGACAATATCCGAGTTCGCCCAAGCCTCGAGAAAGGCACGTTTGATCTCCTCTGCCTCGTCTGTAATCACGCGACTGCGGTGGATAGGCAGACCATATCTAGCGAGCTGCGCCCCTAGATAGGTGAGGTGCGAGTTCTCTCGAATTCCAACGAGTAGTTCATCTCCAAAGTTGATTACTTCGACAATTGGCGTTTTAGACATAGTGATTTATTGAAAAGAGTGCAGCTTGTGCAGAACTGCAAACGAAATGTAAGATTCTCAAAAATGCCTAAAGGAGCTAAAGCCCAGTTAAAAGAAAAAGTCCGCCGCCTCCCGCATAAGCCGGGAGTTTACCAGATGAAAGATCGTATCGGGCAGGTTATCTATGTGGGTAAGGCCAAGGACTTAAAGAAACGCGTCAGCACCTACTTTCAGGCCTCGCGCAAGATGGCGGTCGCACAACCAAAGGTGCGTGCCATGCTCGACCTAATCCACGACTTCGAGATCATCATCGTTAACTCGGAAGCAGAGGCATTACTACTTGAAGGGCAACTGATCAAAAAATTCAAGCCCCGCTACAATACCGACTTTACCGACGACAAGCGCTTCCTACTTGTTCGTATCGACCCGCGCGAATCACTTCCTCGCTTCCGGCTAACGCGTAACCGCACCGACAGTAACTCTCGCTACTATGGTCCCTTCGCCCACTCCACCCATTTGCGTAAAACACTCACCGAGCTACGCCGTAAATTTGGTATCCTTCTGAGCGATGCCTCCCCCGTAGAACTTCCCGATGGTCGCTGGCGCCTTTACGACGATGCCCGAGCCGAAATCTACGAGCACGATAACGAAATTACCGCTGAGCAATACTCCGAGCGTTTAGATGCTGCCTGCCAGTTCTTAGAAGGCAAAGCCCGCGAGTGGCTCTCTGAGCTAAAGACCGAAATGAAAGCCGCCTCCGCAGCACAACGCTATGAAGAAGCCGCTTCACTTCGCGACCGTATCGATGCCCTACAACGCACAGCTAGCCGTACCCGCAAATTTGAGCGCAACCTCGTCGGCACGCACAACCATCGTCAAGTTGTTAAAAGCCTGAAGGAAAAGCTCCACATTGCTCAAGAGCCTCGTCGCATGGAGTGTTTCGACATCTCCCACATTTCGGGTAGCTTTTGCGTGGCCTCTATGGTCGCGTTTAAAGACGGCTCGCCTGATCGCAAAAGTTACCGCCGCTTCAAGATTAAAAGCTTCGTCGGTAACGATGACTTCCGCGCGATGGAAGAGGTGGTCGGTCGCCGCTACCGTCGCTTACATGAAGAGGGCAAAGCTTTTCCTGACCTAATCGTCATCGACGGAGGCGCTGGGCAAGTTACTTCCGCGCTCAAAGCATTCCTCAGTCAAGGTCTAGAGCCGCCCGAGCTAATCGGTCTAGCTAAGCGCAACGAGACGGTCATCTACAGTGACGGCCGTGAACCGCTCAACCTAGCTCATCACGATCCCGCACTGCGCCTACTTCAGCATATCCGCGACGAAGCTCACCATTTTGCCAACAGTTTCAATGCCGAGCTACGGAGCAAGCGCCTGAAAGAGTCCATCCTTGATGACTTCAAAGGTCTCGGGACCAAGCGTAAACAGCAGTTGCTACAACACTTCGGTTCGCTCGAAAAACTGCGTAGCGCGAAAGTCGATCAACTCACGCAGGTCGAAGGCGTCGGCAGGGTGACCGCCGAACGGCTCGTGGAGTTTTTAAAGAGCAAACGTAATAAGTATAAGAAATCTGTATAATGCCGCTAATTTACTTTTTCGAAGGTGGTGCCAGATCCTTGAAGAA
>CALBPO010000089.1 GCA_937899295.1 uncultured Opitutia bacterium | reverse complement strand
CTGCGGTCTTCTTGCGCACCCTAGCTCCTTGCCGAACCGTTTTGGAATCGGTGATTTTGGGCCAGCCTCCATTCAATGGATCGAGGCACTAGCGGCGCACGGACAAAATACTTGGCAGATTCTTCCGCTGAACCCTGCCGGATATGGAGATTCACCTTACCAAGGTTTGTCTGCCTTTGCCGCGAATCCAGTTTTCATAAGCCCTGAGGACTTGCATGCAAGGGGCTTGATTGATGAACCAGAGCTAATGGCTCTACAACTGCCGCTCTGTGAGCGTGTCGATTACGCTCAAGTCTATTCCAATAAGACCGAGTTAACGACCCGCGCGGCTCTCCATTTCTTTTCCTTAGAGGCTGCCCACCCGCTACGCATACAGTACAATGCCTTTTGCCAAACCGAGCGTAATTGGCTCAAAGCTTTCGCACTTTTTAGCGCGCTCAAAGCTAACTTCGGCGGCGTCGCTTGGACGGATTGGCCATCCGAGTATCGCGACCGCGATGCGGCGGCTCTGGAGAGCATCTCAATTGAACTTAAGAGCGACATTAAACGCATTTACTTTGAGCAGTTTATTCTCCGCTTACAATGGACGACTGTCCAGGAGCGCGCCCGCGAGCTTGGGGTGCGACTCGTGGGTGACTTACCTATTTTTGTGGCGCACGATAGCGCTGACGTCTGGTGCCAGCGTGAGCTCTTCCGCCTCAATGCCGACGGAAGCCCAGATGTGATGTCAGGTGTGCCGCCTGACTATTTTTCATCGACCGGTCAGCTTTGGGGCAACCCGCTCTATAATTGGGATGCGCACCGCAGCGATCATTACGCGTGGTGGCGTGCGCGCCTGAGTAAGATTTTGACTTGGGTCGACGTGGTTCGTGTTGATCACTTCCGTGGTTTCGATGCCTGTTGGGAAGTGCCTGGTAATGCTGAAACCGCAGCGGGCGGGCAATGGATTTCTGCGCCTGGCCACGAAGTATTCGATGCCTTTGTTGAGGACCATGGTTTACCACTACCAGTCATAGCAGAAGATCTTGGTGTGATCACGCCCGAAGTGGAAAAATTACGCGACGATTACAATTTACCAGGTATTCGCATCCAGCAATTTGCCTTCGGCACTGATCCGATGAGTCACACCTTCCTACCAGAAAAATACGTAGTTAACTGCGTCGCCTACTCCGGTACTCATGATAACGATACCGTCGTCGGCTGGTTCTACAGTGAAGCTGGAGAAGGGAGTACGCGCAGTAAGGATGAGATCGAAGCCGAGCGAAAGATCACGCTCGATTACTTCGGCACTGATGGCTCGGATATTCATTGGGACTTCATCCGTAGTCTTTACCGTTCTGGCGCGGGCGCGGCCATCGTACCCGTGCAAGATATTCTTGGTCTTGGCTCCGAAGCGCGTATGAATACTCCTGGCAAGCCCTCTGGCAGTTGGGCATGGCGCCTCACCGATTGCGAGGCACTTGTCACTGCCCTTGAACATTTACATGCCCTCACCCAAGAGACCGCACGCGGCCTCAGCACGCCTCAAGCTTCTCTTCAGCTGCGCTAAATCAAATACCTCAAATATCCTACACTATGAACAAACCCAAACTATCTTTCTGGCAAATTTGGAACATGAGCTTCGGCTTCTTCGGCATTCAATTTGGATGGGGGCTACAGATGGCCAACATGAGTGCTATTTATCAATATCTAGGAGCAGATGAGAGCACGATCCCCTTGCTCTGGCTAGCCGCACCGATCACCGGCCTCATCGTGCAACCTATAGTTGGCTTTTACAGTGATCGCACTTGGACAAAACTTGGTCGTCGTCGCCCTTATTTCCTCGTCGGGGCGATTCTTGCGAGTCTCGCATTGATCGCGATGCCTAATTCCAGTACCCTTTGGATGGCCGCTGGCTTGCTCTGGATCTTAGACGCATCGGTCAATATCAGTATGGAGCCCTTTCGTGCCTTTGTCGGTGATAAGTTGGATAAGAAACA
>CALBPO010000088.1 GCA_937899295.1 uncultured Opitutia bacterium | reverse complement strand
CAGCTCGTATGCAGGACCTTTTGTCGTGTTGTGCTGCCTAATTAGTGACCCTTATGGAGTTAGGCTGTGACAGCAGTAACTACCTCGCAAATTCGCTACGGGGTCTTTAAACAAGCAGACACTAAAGAGCCCGCGCCGAAATCGTTGCGGGGCTTTGGGGCACACTATGCGAGCTTGGCCTTTAGATCGTCAAATGATGTCAGGCCGACGACAGTGTCGGCAACAGCACCGTCTTTGAAGATTAGGATGGTCGGGATGGCTCGGATGTCGTATTTGCTGGCGATCTCGCTGTTACTTTCGACGTTGACCTTGCAGATCTTGACTGCGTCACCTAGCTCGTTCGCGAGGTCTTCGAGGATGGGTGCAATTGCTTTGCAGGGACCACACCATGGTGCCCAGAAATCGACGACGACGGGCACTGAGCCCTGAGTGACTGTGGATTCAAAGTTAGAGCTATCGAGTTCTGTGATCTTATCGGACATAGTGTCTTGGTTTGGTTGGCAGTTGAGCTTGATTATTACAGGAATGGAATGACGTCTTGAGCAAGAAGAACGGTAAAGGCGGTGGCGGTAGCTGCGGCGATGGCATCTAAGATGAGTGTGCCGACATTTGGGGCGCTGTCTGCATCGACCGAGATAGTCGGATCGGCTACGGGTGAACTTGCAGATTCTGTTTTGGTAGGCCTTGGAACTATGCCTACCTTAACAGTGGTAGGATTGGCTGGCGCTTCGGCTGGTTTAGCTAGAACAACCGGAGGCTTAGTTGGTTTATTCTCAGAGAATAGCTCAGAGGAAGGGGTGGGAATTGAGGAAGTTTCTGGCTTTGAAGGTTCAGTAGATTGAACTTGCTCAACATCGGGCGCTGGCGCTGCACCAGTAGTTCCGTCTAGGCTGGAAGTTGATTCAAGGGTATCTTCTGCTTTATCTTTTTGAGAATCAGTCATAATATTCAGTAGGGTAGGCGAGCTTTGGACGCTGTCAAGTGAGCCTTATTCAGGTATGCTATCTTTGATGATGTCCTTGAGTTGATGCGGGTCAATTTTATCGAGGCTCTTGCCCTTGCGGTCGAGAGTTTCAAAAGTTTTTACGACAGTTTCTGTCATGCGCTCGTGTGTCTCTTGAGAGCCACCGACAATAGTAAAGCGCTCGGCCTTGGTAATGCGCTTGTGGCCGTCTTTATGGTCCAAGCCAACACCGATCAGTTGAGCGGGTGTATTCTTTTGCTGATTGCTAGTGCTCTTTTTGAGACGATTCATTTTAACTTAATCAGAGCGTGCTACCGTGGGATCGTGGGTTTCGACGCGCATGCAGCCGATGTCGCCG
>CALBPO010000087.1 GCA_937899295.1 uncultured Opitutia bacterium | reverse complement strand
TATTGAGTATGATGACTAAACGTTCTTCACCTAGACTACGCTCAAAGGCGAAAACTTGGCTTTTGTCGCGGATTTCCAATACTTTAAAGCTGCCACGTCGAAGTACTGGATGGGTGTGGCGTAGTAAAAAGGCGCTTTGGTAAGTTTTGAAAATGTCTTCATCCATACGGTGCCACCATGTGGGCATGCGGTTTTCGGGATCGTCTGCACTCCACATCCCCACCTCGGTCCCGTAATAGAGCATGGGCGCCCCAACGTATGTGGCTTGAAAGAGCGCTAACATTGTCCATAGGCGGCGCCCTTTTACGTCGGGTGGGCCATTATTGTAGCCAGAAGAGCGGGCATTGACGCGATCGCCGTCGTCGTAGTCGAACCAATTGGCGTTTTTATATTCGGAAAAGCTGGCGCGATTCGTTATGGCTGAGGCTATGCGCTGGGTGTCGTGCGAATCGACTAGGTTTTGCATACTGTAGGCGTTATCTTCATCATAACTATTTCGCTCTTGGCCGAGTCGTTCAGAAAATTCACTGGCAGTAATTTTGCCATCGATTAGCCAGCCTTTGACCGGGATGGCAAAGCCGCGATAGTTCATGGCGGAGGTAAAATCTGTGTCCGCCAAATACTGCCCTGCGCTACCCCAAATCTCAGCAGAAGTGAAGACCTCGGGGTTGATTTCTCGGACGTAGGCGTGCCACTCCTTCCAAAAGCCTTTCGGTATCTCTTCGGCCACGTCAAGGCGCCAGCCGTCAAGACCGTCACTGGGATCGTTATCGCCATTGGGATCCATCCAGCGCTTAGTTGCGTTAAAGACATAGCGTTTCGGACCTGGAGCAAGATTTTGGCCAGAAGGATCGTCAGCAAACTCAGGCAAACTTTTAAAACCATTCCAAGCGTGGTAGTTGAATTCGTTGCGCGCAGTCAGGGGATCGTCAAACTTGATGATTTTATACCAGTGTGCATAGGGCGACTTTTGGAATTTTGTGCGGATGTCCGCGAAGGCAAAAAAGTCACGCCCTGTATGGTTCCAAACTCCGTCGATAATAACGCGGATACCTCGCGATTTAGCTTCTTCCAATAGCTTAAGGAAAAGCTTGTCCGCAGCCGTCCATTCCCAGTAGCGAGGATTGCTAGACTCTTCCGCGATCAGCGCGAGGTCGCCCTCGGGGTCAGGACCGAAGTAGGGGTCAATATGGTGAAAGCTGTTCCCGTCGTATTTATGGAGCGAGTTAGCGTAGAAAATAGGGTTTAGGTAGATACCGCTGATACCAAGCTCTTTAAGGTAGTCGAGCTTGTTGATTACGCCCTGAAGGTCGCCTCCATAGCGTCGGTGCTCAAGGGTGCTCTGAAAGTCGCCGCCTTGTGCTTTTTCCCAATTGGCGCGCTCAAACCACTCGGCCTCCCAGTCCATGATTTCCCACTCTGAGGTGACGTTCTGCGGATTGTTGAGTGAAGCGCGGGTCGGGTCGTTAGACGGATCGCCGTTGCTGCAGCGCTCAGGAAAGATCTGATACCA
>CALBPO010000086.1 GCA_937899295.1 uncultured Opitutia bacterium | reverse complement strand
CCACTGGTTGAGGCGAACGAGGCCTTCATCGACAGGATGGCACGGACAGATGGTGGTATCCTGCCATCTTCAGATGCCCGCGTGGCAGTGCCATTGCGGCGAGAATCGTGTAGTGGCGTTCAGGGCCTGGATGAGCGAGCAACCACATCAACACATCGCCACGGTCTCACACTTCGGGACCGTGAACGCGGCGGTGAACCATGAGCCGTGTGTTGAGGCATCGGGCCTGACGCGACAGAGCGCTGGGGAGATTGCAGCAAACCCCCACGCGTGGAGGCTCGGCGTGCTACCGCCGTCCTCGTCGTGATCTGCCGCGATCAATGTATCACTACGCTGATCCCCGTCTGCGTGAATTCGTAGCAAGCCTGCCCGACCTTTCCCGGGATGGTGAATCGCTACCACTGGGGCTTTGAAGACCCGCCTCATGCCCAGCGCGAGGACGAAAGTGAACTCGATGCCTTTCGTCGCATCCGCGATGAGATTAAACTGGTCTTCGAGGCTTACGCTACGGGTTACCGAGAAGCCGTGAGTGCTTAGAACCTTCGAACCATGAAAAATGCACTCATCGCCGAGTTTATCGGCACCTTTTTCCTCTATCTAATGATCGGTATGTGTGTGACGCCACCTGCCGCCGCAGGTGTGGCCGTTCCCCTGGCAATCGGCGTGGGACTCGCTGCATTGGTCTACTCTTGTGGGCATCTCTCAAAAGCTCATTTTAACCCAGCCACAACGATCGCCTACGCCACGGCAGGCACCCATACACTCAAGAAATCCGTCCCCTACATATTAGTTATCTTTGCTGGGGCCCTTTCCTCTGCAGTCTGCCTCATGATCCTAAGCCCTGAGGGCCTCGAAAAAGTGAACCCCCTAGAAATTGACCGCACGAAAGTCATCCTAGCGGAATTCCTTTTCACCTTTGTGCTGATGTGGGTGATCCTCAATGTCGCCATCGCTAAAGGCACTGCGGGTAACGAATTCTACGGCATCGCAATCGGTGCCATCGTTGCAGCGGGCGCCTATGCCGTCGGTCCCCTATCCTTCGCCGCCTTCAATCCGGCAGTGACCCTCGCGCTTTGCATCAACGGCTTTCTACCTTGGAGCGCCCTACCCCTTTATTGGATCACACAAGCAGTCGCCGCATTCACTGCTGGAATGCTCTTCAAAAGAATGAAGGTCACCAAGGAAGACGAACTTAGCGGCAAGCCCTGGAACTAGTCTTTCGGCGCGAAGAGCTTCTCCACGTATTTCGCGATCAGATCGAATTCCAGATTCACCAAGTCGCCCACTTTCTTAGTGTTTAGATTGGTCACCTCCATCGTATGCGGAATCAGCCAAATGGCGAAGCCCGACTCGTCGACCTCAGCTACGGTCAGCGAAATACCATCCACAGTGATGCAGCCCTTGTGGACAAGGTAGCGTAAGTTATCAGACGGAGCTTTGATACGAAAAAAGAAGTCCTTGCCACGCGGCTCGATCGCTTCGATCACACCCGTGCCATCGACATGACCAGAGACAAAGTGCCCGCCCATACGGGTGCTTGGCAGGAGCGCTCTTTCCAGATTCACTTTGCCACCTGGACCCACGCCTCCGATCGAGGTCAGGCGCTTGCTCTCTTCCAACAGGTCAAACTCGATCCGATCTTCCGTGAAGGCGACCGCAGTCAAACAACAGCCGTTGACGGCGACGCTATCGCCCATTTGAAGATCACGAGTCACCTCGTGCGCGTCCAGTACGAGACGCGGTGCGCTTTCCGTTTCGTCAAAAGAGATGA
>CALBPO010000085.1 GCA_937899295.1 uncultured Opitutia bacterium | reverse complement strand
AGAAATTATTCGTCTCGTACGCCTTGGCATGCGTGAGGCGCACAAAGCCAAGACTGAAATGGTCGAAGCCAATCTGCGTCTCGTTATTTCGATCGCTAAAAAATACACCAATCGTGGCCTCTCCTTCCTAGATCTGATTCAAGAAGGTAATATCGGCTTGATGAAAGCAGTTGAGAAATTTGAATACCGCCGTGGCTACAAGTTCTCCACATATGCTACCTGGTGGATTCGCCAAGCGATCACCCGGTCCATCGCCGACCAAGCGCGCACGATTCGTATCCCCGTGCATATGATCGAGACCTTAAACAAGGTCATGCAGGTGCAGAAGCAACTCCTACAAGAGCTCGGGCATGAGCCCACTGCCGAGGAAGTCGCCGATGAGATGAATCTCCCCATCGAGCGCGTTCAGTCCATCATGAAGATGGCGCAGCAACCGATCTCCTTACAAAGTCCTGTCGGCGATTCAGACGACACCAACTTCGGTGACTTCATCGAAGACAAAGGCGCCGAGAATCCCTATGATATGACGGCTTACAGCCTACTTCGTGAAAAGATCACTGACGTGCTCGACTCGCTGACCGAGCGTGAACGCCGCGTACTCTCGCTTCGCTTTGGCCTTGCCGACGGCTATTCACGCACGCTTGAAGAAGTGGGACGCCAGTTTAAGGTCACCCGCGAGCGTATACGCCAGATCGAAGCCAAAGCACTCCGTAAAATGCGCCACCCTACCCGCATCCGTCAGCTCCACGGCTTCTTTGAAGGCGACATCAATCTCGAAAAACCCGGCATGGACAGCATCAAACGCGAAAACGCCAAACATCAATAAAGTTGCACAGGTATGCTGCCTACGTATGCCAAAGTAATTCAATATGCCCCACAAATCCCTACTCTACTTCGTACTTCTTGCGGTTTCACTCTCCCTCCTTGGCGGTTGCAGCGGCTCTCGCTCCGTCCGCGTGATCGAAGGTGACCAACAGATCCGATCCGCTCTGACCGGCAGCGTCTATTCCACCGAACAAGCGATCATTGTTCATGTCAACGAGTTCGATCGACTGGCTACCCTGCGTAATGCTCGCAGTTATTCCGCATCTACATTCCTCGAAACCCATGATAGTGAAGGAAAT
>CALBPO010000084.1 GCA_937899295.1 uncultured Opitutia bacterium | reverse complement strand
ATTCGCCCTTTGCCCGCTAGCGCCATTTTTCGCTCCATCCTCTAGGCGGATACGCGGATCCAGCCAGCCGAGCAGTAAGTCGGACAGCAGCTTACCAAAGACCAACATGACTACGCCTATAAGGACTCCCGCCATTACCACATACCGGTCCTCACGGATGAGCGCTTCGTAGATCAACTGCCCGAGCCCAGGATAGTTCATCACATTTTCAACGAGCAGTGCTCCTGAGAGCAGACTAGCAAAGGAATAACCAAATGCAGTAATCAGCGGGTTAATCGCATTTCGTAAAACGTGTTTAAACATAATCACACGCTCAGCTACTCCCTTGGCCCGGGCAGTTGTGGCAAACTCGGCCTGCATATAATCAATGAAATTTGCCCGCATGATACGCATCATCCCAGCTACACTCCCGATTCCCAGGACGACAGTCGGCAGTATGAGGTGATAGCCGTAGTCTAGGATGCGTGCCCCAAGACCGAGAAACTCACTCTCGACGGACGAACGTCCGCCCTCTGGGAATATTCCTGTAATAGCGGCAAAATAAACCGCAAGAATAGCTAAGAAAAACTCAGGGATCGAGAGCGCAGCGTAGGCTAGAAGTGCAGAGATACGGTCAAAGATTGAATCTTTATAAATAGCCGCGAGCACCCCTAGCGGAATGGCGATGCACCAGGCAAATAAAATCGAAGTCAGCGAGAGGATGAAAGTGGCCGGCACTCGCTGTTTGAGAAGTGTGAACACTTCGACTTTATAGGTCCATGACTCACCAAAATAAGGCCAGCCAAAAGAGAGCCCTTTTTCAGGCTGACCGACCCAAGGCCCGTATTTGACCGGCGAAATATTAGCCATCCAGTGCCCGTAACGGACGAACCACGCAGTCGCTTCACCCTCGGCATTGACGAGGCCGAGTTGGCGCTCTTGTTGCTCAATGATCGCAGGATCGATATCTTTAGCGGCGCGCGCTTGCGTCAGAAAATCACCAGGCGAGAGATACATGAGCAAAGAAACCAATAAACTCACCCCGAGTAAAAGCGGCACCAATGAAAGCAGACGACGTATAATGAAGGCAAACATGGTTCAGATTTAGGGCTCGGGCGTCCAGATTTCTTCGATATTCCACAGGGTGGTGCCTGCGGATGGCACGAATACATTACGCCATTTATTTTTGACGCCGACGTATCCATAGGGAGTAAAGCCGTAGAGCAAAGGCAGCTCTTCAGCGAGGATGGCTTGCACCTCATGCATGTAGGCCACGCGGGTGGCTTCGTCTAGAGTCCGTTCTTGTAGACCGATCAGCTCATCGATGCGCGCCTCCCACTCAGTAGCTGGTTCGGACTGCTCAGGATACCATTGGTGAAATTGCCCACTGCTAAGGAAGAGAGCTTTGCTGCCTGAAGGATCATAGGACGCATCGGAGGAGCCCCATCCTAACATTGTCATATCGTAATTGAAAGTATCGTCGGTGCGGCGAAGTAAGGTGGCAAAGTCGCAGCGCTCAATTTTTACGCTCAGACCAAGAGCCTTCATATTTTCTACAAAAGTCACACCAATAGTGTCGAAAGACGCGCTCTCTACGAGGAGTAAGGTGAACTCGACTAGAATGCCTTCACGGTCAAAAAGCTTACCCTGCGCGTCCCAGTAGAAGCCAGACTCACTCAGTAAATCGCGAGCTTTTTCGGGGTCGTAATCGTAACGGGGTAGATCGGGATTATGCCATTTACCCTGAGCGGGCGCGATGATCGAGGTGAGCGGATCGCCCTTTCCGAAAGGCAGTGCATTAATTATGCCCTGGCGGTTCGTCGCGTATTGCACTGCTTGGCGAAAACGTTTGTCCGTAAACCACCGCAATTTATGCGGTGAAAGGTAGGGCTTACCCGCTTTGTCACTACCA
>CALBPO010000083.1 GCA_937899295.1 uncultured Opitutia bacterium | reverse complement strand
GGGAGAGCAGAGGAGCGAGGAGTAGGGAATTACCAGGGTGGGGATTACAGTTTGGATGCGGAGGCCCTAGTTTACAAACAGATCAGAGGCTTTAAGCCTATCTTGTTTGGACAAATGGGGCGCCGCAAGTAGGCATATCCGTATACATACTTAGTAACACACACGCTGTTACGCCAAATTTCCCCGTAATTGGGCGATCTAGTTTGTACTACCTGCGTCTCTTAGCAGCGAGAAACAGTGCAAATAATCCAGCAATCCAAGCGTAAGATGAAGGCTCTGGAACGGCTACTGATATTTCCTCATATCCCCAGCTTTGTGAGCCAAAAGTATGCGTAAATTTATTGAACTTAATAGTGCCATCTATGGAAAATCCAATGACTGCACGATCATAACCTACAGGGTTTAAACTAATGGAGTTTGTGCCAGTTGTTAAATTTACCCACCCAAGCGAATAAGTGGATCCGTTTTCATGTGAGCTAATTTGCCTCCACCTAGCGCCCGCGCTCGCTTCGGTAACATCGAGAGTGAAGGTATGATTAGTCGGATTGTAGGGCCAGAATGAGTTAGCATTAGATACATTGTGTATTCTTTTGTAAGTATCCCCATTTTCAAAGATTTCATCATTAGTGAAATAGTTATTAGAGATGAGCTCACCATCGGTCGGTAAAGAGATGCTTTCAACGCCTCTGAATGGCTTGGTGGAAGAATACTCAGAATGAACAGTTACAGGGTAAATATTTAGCGCATACGCCTGTGTGGAGACAAAAAGTATGCAGAGTATTAATGAGAATCTCATAGCGGGGTATTTGTCATAATCTCCATGAATCTGACCTGGGTCAACAAAGTATTTGTAGCAGCCATGCACTGAATAACTTATAATGAGTCATCGTAAAAGGCATAGTCCTTAGGCAAGGATAGAGTCTGCCTTTTTCGCTTCGCATCATCAAAGTATGCCTTAGCTTTTTGCATTTCCTCTCTGTCCCAGATGATATCAGAAAAACTCTCCGGAAGGATGGAGGGTAGTTGTGCTTCCAAATGTTCGAATTCACTCTGAATTTTAGAATAATCACCACTTAAAGCTAAGTTCTCATATCCTTTCCCATCGAAAGAACCATTTGTTCGATATAGTTTCCCGTTTGGTTGGTCATAGAGTGGGCTGACGGCTTCAAATAAGCGTGTTTGAGTCACGATC
>CALBPO010000082.1 GCA_937899295.1 uncultured Opitutia bacterium | reverse complement strand
ATCGACTATGTATGGAACCTCGACCGGGCGGGTGCACTAGCCCACGAGAAGGCCCTGCTCAAGGATGCCTCTGCTAAGCTCTCTGCGATTGATGGTCTGCGCATTATTGGCACCTCGGCGGACAAAGCCTCCATTCTCTCCTTCGTGATCGACGAGATCCACCCGCACGACATCGGGACATTCCTCGATGCCGATGGCGTTGCGGTGCGCGCCGGCCATCACTGCACACAACCGCTAATGAAGCGCTTCGGCGTGCCTGCCACAGCGCGTGCCTCATTCGCTTTCTACAACGACGTTGAAGACGTGGACCGCCTGGTGACTGCGGTGACTAAGATGCAGCGTTTCTTTGCTTAATCTATTTCACATGGGTGAGAGCATTTGCTCCACGCGCAGCATCTCGTCAAAGTCTTCGCCGTATCGTAGCGATCGAGGATAGTCGCCTCCCCATCATTTTTTTAAATGTTCATTCCCGAAGAACTCCAGCACTACGCTGCTCGCCTCGGTGAAGCCGAGTTTGCCGTTCGCATAGCGGCAGAGCAACACATGCGAGAGTGTTGTGGGGCAAGGCAGGGTAAAGGTCTTTTCCGTTTGGAAAATAAAATCGATCTCTACGGTTTGATCAAATTTTGCCTGAAGCTTAGCGGCTTTTGGAATCGTGCCGTCCGTAACTATTTCGATATCCAAGTCGTAAACAATGAAGTGCGATTGAAAAATCTTCCGCCCGAATTCGACGGATACACCATCCTTCAGCTGAGCGACCTACACGCGGACTTGCACCCCGACTTCCCTACGCGGGTTAAAGAAATTATTGCGCCTTTGGTTTATGATTGCCTCGCTCTGACGGGGGACTTCCGCACTTGCACCTTCGGCGAACATTCCGGTGCGACTGTAGCAACGATCGATATCCTAGCCGAGGTCGAGCAGCCAAAATTTGCTATCCTTGGTAATCACGACTCCTTGGCTAAAGTTCCTGCCATGGAAACAGCCGGCATTCGCTTCCTACTCAATGAACACATTATACTCCGGCGAGGCGAAGCCGAACTTTGCCTCATCGGTATCGACGATCCCAACTTTTATAAAACTCACAATCTCGAGCGCGCCCTAGACGGTGCACCATCGGATACGACGAAGGTATTACTGTCACACGCCCCGCAAACTTACAGAATGGTCGAAGAGAAGGGTATCGACTTACTCATTGCTGGCCATACCCACGGCGGTCAGATCTGCCTGCCCGGTGGATATCTAATCATGCACGATCGTAGCGCACCACGACGCATCTTATCTGGAGCTTGGCGAGAAGGGAAGCTTCAAGGTTACACCAGTCGAGGTACTGGCGGCAGCGGTCTCCCCGTGCGATTGAATTGCCCCGCTGAAGTGACTTTGCACACGCTGCGTCGAGGATAAGCTCAGGGTCTCGAATGTGCCCGTGGCGGATCGCTTCGCAAGGCAGATAGATTTTAATTAAGCTTTGGCCAACCTAAGTAAGATTCCAAACCATTGACCTTTTTGTAATCTCTGCCTTTTATCGCGCTCGATGGCTGGCTTTGACGAAAACATTGTACGTGAGTATTTTGAACTGAACGGGTTCTTCGTGCGACAGTTACGTAAGTACCTTGTCCAATCGCGAAAGAAGCGAGCTGACGAAGAGATTGATCTAGTGGTCTATAACCCAAACGCTCCGATTGACGGTGTGCCCGCGGGCTTCCAACTTTTTTCGGCAGATATGGCGAAGATTCGTCGCGCCATTGTAGTGGTTAAGGCGTGGCATACCTCGCGCTTTACTCCAGCTATGCTTAAAAGCAGCTCGCGAGTCTTTGATTTCTTAAAAAAGGAGGTGCTCAATAAGGCGGAGACTTATTTCAGCTTTGACGAGAGCGAGGTCGATCCTGAGGGGGTGCGCTCAGGTGGATTTACGAAGATTTTGGTTTTACCCAGCCTACCGACAAGTGACCCTCAACGAACCGAAAGTATTGAGCTTTTGAAAGAGCAGGGTGTCGATTGCATTATAACTTTTAGCACGATTCTGGAAAATTTACTACGCAATGTAGAGGTCAATCACAGCTATCAGAAGTCAGACCTGCTCCAGATGATGCGGATTCTGAAGATTTATGACATGGTCAAAGAGCCGCAGATGAATCTGTTTGGTGAATGAGTATTGTTTAATTAGGTGAGTCTAGTATTTGCGCGCTCGGCACGCGGGCGCGCTGCATTTCAAGTCCCCGTCGCAGATTGACAATCTGCACACTCCGTGAGTTTGTTTAACCATGGAAGTTCACTCAACAGCGATCGTCGATTCATCGGCGCAGAGGTTTTATCCAATCGACGCGTGATTAAATCCAACTCCAGTCTACCTCTGGCCATTACATGTGGTGATCCCGCGGGAGTTGGTCCCGAGGTGATCGAATCAGTGCTGCGCGAGGATTCATTGTGCGCTGATGATTGCTTTCTGATTGGGTCGAAGCAGTGGGCGTCTTCAGTCAGTAAGCTTTATGGATTGAATTATGAAGTAGTCG
>CALBPO010000081.1 GCA_937899295.1 uncultured Opitutia bacterium | reverse complement strand
CTCCGAGGCGGACGACGCGTACGAGGCGATGCTCTACTCGGGCGCGGGCAACCGCTCCGACACGGGCTTCAACATGGGGGACGTCACGACGCGCACCCCGAGCAAGCTGACCGGCTCGAAGGCCTACGGCTGCAGCGTCGGCGGCGACTGGAAGAAGAGCAGAGCGGAAGCGCCGATTATTTCGTGGCCTGCACGAAAGACGATGAGGATAATATCTTGACTTGCTTACAGGCCGCCAAGCTAGGAGCTAACCAGGTTCAACTCGTGATTAATAAGGGAGACTATGATCAGCTCCTTGGAATCTTAAAGACAATGCTAGGTATAGAAGTTGTAGTCTCGCCTCGGCAAGCGACGGCTGAGTTCATGCTCCGCAACCTATCCGCGGATTCCAGCTCAACGCTTGCCGAGTTACCCGGTGGGAGCGGAAAAATCGTTGAAGTCCACATCAAACATTCCAGCCCTTGCGTAGGCAAAAAAGTGAAAGATATTCATCTTCCTGCCGATGCGCTGTTCGTAGCACTACTCCATAAATTCAAGACCAAGGTACCCAGTGCGGACGATATAATATTAGCCGGTGACCGCGTAGTCTTGATCGTGAGTGAAGCAGAACGTAAGAGCGTACTCGCGAGTCTAATCTAGCTGTCGCGATCGACAAAAATCTTTATCGAAGGAGAGCTAAGTTCCGTGAATACCACGATCATCTATAGATTACTGAGCATGGTCATGCTCGCCCTAGCATGTGCCTTTGCCTTGTGCATTTGCTCAGGCATCTATCTAGGGGAGTCCATCCATGATGCATCGATACGGGCATTCCTGATCACGGGCGCAATCACGGTCAGCCTAGCTGTATTATTTCACCTGATCGGGCGCCGAGGTAAAACTAAGCTCTTCAGGCGTGAGGCGCTCTGTGCGATCGGCCTGTCTTGGATATTAGCAATTATTATCGGTGCCCTGCCCTATGCCTTGACCACAGACTGCGCTCTGTCAGACGCCATTTTTGAAAGCGCGTCCGGCCTGACCACAACCGGCGCAACCGCATACACTAATTTTGCTGAATTCCCTAAAAGCCTACTTCTATGGCGCTCGCTTAGCCAATGGGTTGGCGGTTTGGGGGTCGTCGTCTTTTTCGTGGCGGTGCTTTCCTCCCTAGGCGCTGGAGCAAAAATCCTATTTAGTAACGAATCATCTGGCAAATCGACCGACTTCGACCACGGCCGGATTCAGAGCGGGGCGTTCTATTTGATGATTTTTTACCTTGGCGTTTCCTTCGCCTGTATGTGCGCCTATAAGCTCGCTGGGATGGATTGGTTCCAGGCAGTCAACCATGCAATGACTACTATTGCGACAGGAGGCTTCAGCACCGAAACGAACAGTATAAAACATTTCCAGAGCCCTGCGATTGAATGGGTTGCCATCATTTTTATGACGCTCAGTGCTACGACCTTCATTTATATGATTCGGCTGATCCGTGGACAGACTCATATGATGCGGCAAAGTAGTGAAGTCTATTGGTTCTATGGTATCTTAGCGACCAGCATCGGTCTGCTAACGCTCTTCCTCGTCGAACTGACTGGAAATATCCTAGATCATGAATTGGTCCGTAGCGCTACTTTCCAAGCGGTCTCTATTATGACTACTACCGGTTATACCTCAGCCGACTTCAACCAATGGTTGCCGCCCGCTAAAATGCTGCTGATTATCCTAATGTTTGTCGGAGGATGCTCTGGTTCAACCGCAGGGGGAGTTAAGGTTATACGTATCGTAATCGCCCTGCGTGCAGTGGTGCGTAGTGTCGCGCTCTCCTTTCGGCCCAACATCACGATACCGATGCGGACGGGGGGTCAGTATTTGAGTGAACGCGCAATTCACAATGTGATACTATTTCTACTGCTGCTGGTTGCCCTTCAGATTTTCTCTATGCTTTTTGTTTCAACCTTAGAGCCAGAGCTGGAATTTATCAGCGTCTTTTCTTGCGTACAAGCGACGCTTTTTAATATAGGCCCCGGCTTCGATGCGATTGGCCCATCAGAAAATTTTCAATTTCTGAGACCTACTACAAAAGTCTACCTCAGCCTACTGATGGTGCTCGGACGTCTCGAACTCTTCGCCGTTATGGTATTATTCATTCCTAGTGTCTGGCGCCGATTTTCTTAAGTAATTTAGTAGGACGAGAATAAGCAGGTTTGTCGCCGTAACTGCGTCAAAGGGGCGCAAGCCACCACATCCTAAATGCTTGAGGCATGAGTAAGCCAAGCGATCGTGGCACCCCACCCTCCTTCCTCCTGACCTGCGAGCTCGAAGCGCAATACTCTAGAGTCTCTCCTCAAGAGCGCGTGCACCGTTTCACGTAAAGTCCCGATCCCTTTGCCGTGGATGATCCGAATGCGAAAAATGTTTTTTTGGAGGCATAGCCCAATGTAATCCGGTATCAACTCGCCTAGTTCACCTGGTCGGAATGTATGAAGATCCAGCTCATCGCTAATCTGAAATTCAATCGGTTCTTCAGAATTTTCTTGGTCCATAATTCTATGCTATTGCAGAGCTCTAAATCTTATAAACGAGGATTTTGATCGATTAATTTTATGTAAATAAATGGTAAATCAATCTGCTTCGCTAAGCGCAAGTGCCCGCTGCCAATTAATCATTACTTGCACCTGTGTAGTAAGAGAGTATGTTAGTAAATTGGAGTGTATGTGATTTTTACCAATGTCTAAGCCCCATAGATTTTACCTCTTCGCGGTTCTTACATTCGCTGGTATAGGTATGTTTTTTTTAGTTAATCACTATTTAGAAAAAAATACTGGTAAAGCCGCACCCCTTGATCCAAAGGCCTCCGATTCGTCAATCAAAACGGAGATAGTCAGTGGAGTCAAAGCTCTCGCTTCGGTTCCTGAAGAATTTAGCCTAGAAAAGCACCGCGACAGACTCATTAGCGAAGAAGCTAAGCTATTACTTCGCACTAGCTCAATCCGAGAGACATTCCCTCAAAATAAAGGCGATCCATACAGATGGTCACCGTTTGAGGACTACCTAGTTGAGGGAACCGTTGATTCTATCCAGCGCAGCGGCAATTCCAAGTCATTCGGGGTGACTTTAAAGCAGGATGCAGGACGCTTTGTTTATTACGAAAATCAAGCACGCGCAGGGGCAATAATCTTTTTTAACAACAAAAATATTGTCCACCGGTTTAGCCATAGCGCTGAGGATGAAAACGAATGGACAATCGAAGAGGTGCCCTACCATGATGTGATCTGCGCGAGCGCTGGCACCACCTATCCGATACATGCATCAAGTGGCGGATACCCGCGCCGCTCACAACAGATAAACAATTCCACCAAAACGATCGCCCGCAGTATTCAGCTAAACGCTTCGGGTCACTTTGAAAGCAAGGCAGGGGCGCCCACCGTCATTTATTGCAATTTTGAGGGCGAAGAAGTGAACCAACCAATGTGGAGTGCCTCTACTATAAACGCAGCACCCTCAGGTCTATCTAGTGGCGAAGTGTTAGAGATCTTAAAACTAGTTGCAGAAGATTTCGCCCCTTTCGATGTTAATGTAACCAACGATCGCAGTGTCTATGATAGCACGCCCATATATAAACGTGTTATGTGCATCTCGACGCCTACTGATACGGCTTCGCCAGGTGCTGGGGGAGTCGCATATGTAAATAGCTTTAGATACTGGGGCGGGGGGGATTTAGTTTGTTGGGATTTTAATCTAGATGGGGATACCATCTCTCATGAGGTAGGGCATACTTTAAATCTCGATCACCATGGTGACAGCTCGCAGAATGCACCCGAGTATCACGATGGTCACACATCTGAAAGCCGCGAATGGGGACCGATCATGGGTTCCGCCTTTGAGGCGAGCATGGTGCAATGGAGTGACGGCAATTACACATTCGCAACCAACAGCAATCAGGATGACCTATACTTAATCACAAATTATGGGCTTTCCTACAGAGCAGACGACTATGGTAACGACAGCGCCACGGGAGAAAATATTTCTATTAGTCACGTGCCCGCAACCCGCTACGGAATCATCGAGCGAAGCACAGACGTCGACGTTTTCAACGTAACCTATTCCTCTTTAGGGAAAGTGCAGATCGCTGGAACTGGCAGAGAAGGGGCACAGTCAAATCTCGACGTTAGCCTTCGCATTCTAGACTCGGACGAAATCATAGTCTTTGAACAAACCGGTGATAATACAGACAATGCGCTTACCGAACTTCTTCTGGAGCCGGGAACATATCAGGTGAGTATTCAGGGTGACTCCAGCGGTAATCCTTATGGCAACCCTGCTACTGGGTGGTCCGCCTACGGCAGTCTCGGGCAATACGAGTTAAGTTTCTTGCCAGACCCGCCAAGTTTTAGCGATGCCATCGAGCAATATAGCACTATTAACCTGACTGGAGACGCCAACTGGATCGCACAAACTAGGACCAGTTACGATGGTGTC
>CALBPO010000080.1 GCA_937899295.1 uncultured Opitutia bacterium | reverse complement strand
CGCCGCGCTCGCGCGGCCGCTGCGCGCGGTCTGGTGGCGCGTGGCACCTATGGAAGGCGCGGCTGTTTCCGCCGCGTGAGCCAGCACTCAAAAGCGCTCTCTCTGGAGGCGCTCGAACGTGTCGGGCTCGCGGGCTACGCACATCGCCAGATCAGCCAACTCTCAGGGGGGCAACAGCAGCGAACCTTTCTCGCTCGCGCGCTCGTGCAGGATGCGGATATTTATTTTATGGATGAGCCTTTCGCCGCAGTGGATGCCGCGACGGAGCGTGCCATCGTCGAGCTGCTCAAAGAATTACAGAAGCGGGGCAAGACTGTCCTCGTCGTGCACCATGACCTTGCCACTGTGCCCCAGTATTTTGATTGGACAGTCTTGCTCAACATGCGCGTTGTCGCGGCGGGGCCAACCGACGAGGTCTTTACCCAAGAGAATCTCCGTCGAACCTACGGCGGTAAGCTGACGCTTTTCACCCAAGCAGCCAACGAGGTCGTTCAGTCGCGATGAACGCGCATCGTCGTATCTGTTTTATACAAGACCACCATGCCTGAGCTAGCAGACATCTGGAACGTTCTCATTCTCCGCGATTATAACACGCGTTTAGTTGTGATCTGCACGATGTTGCTGGGTTGTGCCTGCGGACTCATGGGTGGCTTTCTCTTGTTACGTAAGCGCTCCTTGATGGGGGATACACTTTCTCACGCGACACTGCCAGGTGTTGGTTTATCCTTCATGCTCGCTGTCGCGCTGGGTGGCGATGGAAAGTCGTTGCCCATATTACTAGCGGGTGCGGGCATCACGGGAGTAATTGGATGCGCGGCTGTGCTCTTTATTCGTGAGCAAACGCGAATCAAAGACGACGCAGCGATGGGTATCGTGCTTAGCGTGTTCTTCGGGGCAGGCGTTGCTATTCTTGGTGTGATCCAGACGATGCCCGAGGGGAGTGCGGCTGGTTTGGAATCATTTATCTATGGCAAGACTGCCTCGATGGTGATGAGTGATTTCCAAATCCTCGTGTTCATCACAGTTTGTGTGATTACCTGTTCATTGTTACTTTTTAAAGAGTTCCGCCTGCTGTGTTTCGACGAACATTTTGCGGCGGCGCTCGGCTGGCCAGTTAAGTTTCTCGACATTCTACTGCTCGCGCTCATCACCGCCGTGACGGTAGCTGGCTTGCAGGCGGTCGGCTTGATTCTAATTATCGCCTTTCTCATTACACCTGCAGCGGCGGCGCGTTTCTGGACAAATCAGCTCGACCGCATGCTAGTGCTTTCTGCGCTGATTGGCGGTGCTAGTGGTTGGCTCGGTGCGAGTTTGAGTGCTTTCATCCCTCGTGTCCCCGCAGGTGCGGTGATCGTGCTTGTCGCGGCACTTTTTTTCGTAGTGAGTATGCTGGTCGGAACGGAGCGTGGTGTCATGATTCGTTTCTTGCGACAGTCGCAATTAGAAAAGCGTATGGGACGACAGCATTTGCTACGGGCGCTTTACGAAATCTTGGAGGGAGGGTGCGTTACCGAAGAACTAAATATTCGGACAGTTCCTTTTCGCCAAATTCGTGGTCGACGCACTTGGAGTGACCGGCAGCTACGGGACTATATCCGCCGCGCTTATAATGAGGGACTTGTCGAAGCACCGAATAAAGCAGATTCTATTTTGTTAACAGAAACTGGACTGGTCGAGGCGAAGCAAGTCACGCGCAATCATCGACTCTGGGAAATGTATCTGATCGAGTATGCGGATGTTGCGACGAGTCGCGTCGATCGCGATGCCGACATGGTTGAGCACATACTTGGTGACAAAATGGTCACGCGCTTGGAGAATAAATTACAAGCCTACCGTATTGCTGGTAGTCTCGTGCCGCAGAGTCCGCACCCGATCCATCCAGGAGACTGATCTTGAATTAAAAATTACAAATGGAGTGGTATAGCATAGATACATGGATCGTAGTCATCGCTGCTTTGGCGGCGGGTGCTTGTGCCTTACTGGGCAATTTCCTCGTACTCCGTAAAATGAGTATGATGGGCGATGCCATTAGCCATGCGGTGCTCCCGGGCTTGGCGATTGCCTTTCTGGTGACGGGTGCACGTGCCAGCCTGTCGATGTTTATTGGCGCGGCTATCGCGGGTGTATTGACGGCCGTCTTTACTCAGTGGATCAGCCGTTTTGGTAAGGTCGACGAGGGCGCCTCTATGGGAATCGTCTTTACGACGCTTTTTGCGCTGGGGCTTTTGCTCATCGTACCAGGGGCCGACCATGTCGACCTCGACCCGAGTTGCGTGCTTTATGGTGCGATCGAGTTGACCCCACTTGATGTTGTTTGGCGACCTACGCTCTTTGGCCTCTCCATAGAAGTGCCTAGGGCAGCCTTAGTTTTGGCAGGAGTCACCTCATTCAATGCAGCCTTTGTCGTGGCCTTTTTTAAAGAACTTCGAATATCATCCTTCGATGCGGAACTAGCGACGACGATGGGTATTGATTCAAAGCTAATGCACTATCTTTTGATGACACTCGTGGCTGTGACTACAGTAGCATGCTTTGAAGCCGTGGGTAGTATCATCGTGATTGCGATGCTCATAGTCCCTGCGGCGACAGCGCATCTACTGACGGACCGGCTCTGGCTGATGGTGGTTCTGAGCGTGCTGATCGCAATTGGCTCGGCAGTACTGGGTCACTTAAGCGCCTTGATCGTGCCAGCTTGGTTCGGCTTTGCTGATACCTCTACCTCCGGAATGATGGCTGTAATGGCTGGGCTGATCTTTTTGACCGTGATGCTCTTTGCCCCCAAGTATGGTGTGCTGCCAAGGCTTGTTCTAAAGATGAAGGCTGTGGGGTGAATTCCGTTGTTTCCTTAGCGCGGTTATTTACGGAGAAACCTCGATATTTAACCTCTAAAAGCAAAAGCTGGAACTCCCTTTACCCCGAGGCCGTCGATGACGAATACTTTACCTGCATCAGGCTCGTCGAGGTCGGCCTTGATTCCGGTGGTGACGAAGAGGCGGTCTAAGTTTTCACCGCCAAAGGCGCAGGCGGTTGTTTCGATACAAGGTAGGTCGACGCGCTGTAGCTCTTTGTCCGTTTGAGGATCGAAGCGCACCACGCAAGCACCGTGACAGAAAGCGACCCAGAGCATGCCGTCTGCATCGATCGTCATGCCATCGGGTGAACTTTTGTAGCCGTGCGCCGCTGTGTCGACCACGACTCGGGCATTGGAAATAGCACCGCTTTCCAAGTTGTAGTCGTAAGCGCGAACATTTTGTGTGGGGGTGTCGATGTAGAACATCTTTTTGGCGTCGGCACTCCAGCAGATGCCATTGGAGTTGGTCACCTCAGAGACCTTGAGTGAGAGTGAGCCATCAGTATCGAGGCAGTAGAGATTGGCACTGCCAGTATCTTTGATCATACTGATTGTGCCTGCCCAGAAGCGGCCTAGGGGATCGCACTTGCCATCGTTGAAACGGTTTTTGCCACGCATTGAGGCTTCGGGGTCGGCGAGCGTCGTCTTGCTGCCTGTCTTTAAATTGAAGCGCACATAGCCTGTGTCGCCGGCGTAGATGACTTCGTCGTCATTCTTGCTTGGAACGATGGTGCCAATGCACTCGCCGACATCCCATATGGTTTCTTCGCTCGTTTCGGGGTTAAGGCGAAGAAGTTTATTTCCTGCGATGTCGACATAGAATAGAGAGTTGCCCCACCAGATAGGACCTTCGCCCCATTGTGATATTTGTTTTCCGATCGTTTTTGTTCTTGGTGTCGTCACAGTGAAATAATAGTCGCTCTCTTAAGTCTTCGTTACTAATTTTTTATATAAATCTACTCTTTTGGCTCTATAGCAAAGCCATCTTTGCTGTCATTAACTGTCCAGCCTTTCGCTAGAAGTTCGTCACGAAATTCGTCGGCCTTGCCCCAGTCTTTGGCTTGCTTTGCGTCCCAGCGGGCTTGGGCTAAGGCGATTATTTCCTTTGGTGCGTCAGGCTGTTTGGCTTCGATGGTAAAGAGCTCAAGCCCGAGTGCGTAGAGTAGGCTACCAAATGTTTGTAGCATCGACCGGGCGCCGTCTGCTCCGAGCGAAGCGGCGGGGTTCGAGCCAATCACACCGAAGATCGCGCCGAGGCAGGCAGCCGTGTTGAGGTTGCTGCGTAGCGCGTCCCATGCTTTGGTCAGGCGCCCGAAGTCTTCAGGCGCCCCGCTAGTCACGTAAGTGGCATTAAACTGATCGCTCGCCTCCCCGGTTTTAGCGAGTAGTGCCTCCGCAAAACGCTCAAAGCGAGTCAGCGCACTTTGCGAAGCGTGTAGCCCGTCGAATGTAAAGTTGAGCTGTTGCCGATAGCTGCCTGCAATGAGTGTGTAGCGAACGACCATTGGGCTGAAGCCCTTGTCTCGCAGATCGTCCAGTGTATAGAGATTCCCGAGGCTCTTCGACATCTTTGCTCCTTCCACCATGAGGTGTGCACTATGGAACCAGTGCTTGCAGAAATCGTGCCCGTGGGCGCATTCGGACTGGGCAATCTCGTTCTCGTGGTGAGGGAAACAGAGGTCGATGCCGCCGCCGTGTAGGTCGATTGTTTCGCCGTCAAAGGCGCTGTCGACCATGGCAGAGCACTCTAGGTGCCATCCCGGACGACCTTCGCCCCAAGGACTACTCCAATAGTTATCGCCGTCGCCATCTTTGCATGATTTCCAGAGTGCAAAATCGCTTACTGATTCTCGATCATATTCATCCGCATCATTGACCTCGCCGGCGGAGTTTTCAGTTTGGGTTTTGAGTTCGCGCTGTTTGAGGCGTGAGAGGCGGCCGTAGTCTTCGAAAGATCCGACCCGGAAATAAACAGAGCCATCATCCGTCGCATAGGCATTGCCTTTCTCGATGAGTTTCTCGACCAGTGCGATCTGCTGGGGTATGTGCGCCACTGCGCTCGGCTCGATGCTCGGCGAAAGCATGTTGAGCGCTTTGCAATCGGCATGAAATTTCTCTGTCCAGTATGCGGTGAACTCGATCAGGCTTTTGCCTTCTTCGAGTGAGCGCCGGATTGTCTTATCGTCGAGGTCGGTAATGTTACGCACGTGTTTAACCGCCATGCCATCGACTTCCAGCACACGGCGAAGTGTGTCTTGGATGAGAAAAGTGCGAAAATTCCCGATGTGCGCGGGGCCATAGACAGTCGGACCACAGCAATAAAAGCGCAAAGTATCTGAACTCGATGGAGCGAGTGTCTGAATAGATCGGCTTAGGGTATCGTAGAGTTCGACGGACATTTGTAGATTGTGAGAAGAGATTTACGTGTTGAAAGATGACCCTTTTCAGGCGTAACTGCCAATAGAAATCTACCTTTAACCATGACTAATGAATTTAAACTAGATCTGACTCGCCGCCCGCGTCGTATGCGGCGGACGGCTTCCTTGCGCGCGCTTGCCTCTGAGACGGAGGTTTTACCGCAGCATTTGATCCAGCCAGTTTTTGTCATTGAGGGGGAGGGAGCTCCAGAGGCGATTGATTCGATGCCGGGCATATCTAGGCTTTCGATCAAAGATACGGTCGCAGAATGTCGTGAATTGCACGGGCTCGGTGTTTCGGGTGTCGCACTTTTTCCTAAACTCGATGATAGCCTTAAATCGGACGATGGTCGCGAGGCTTTGAATCCAAACACGCTCGTGCTGCGTGCGATTCGTGCTGTTAAGGCAGCGGTACCTGAGCTTACAGTGATCACTGATCTGGCGCTGGATCCTTACACGGAGCACGGGCACGATGGGCTTTGGGACGCGGCGGCGCAAGATCTTGCCAATGATGCTACGGTTGAGGTGCTGACCGAAATGGCGGTGTTGGCTGCCGAGGCGGGCGTCGATATGGTGGCACCTTCGGATATGATGGATGGCAGAGTGGGGGTGATCAGAAAAACTTTAGATGACAATGCTTTTGAATCCATACAGACAAATGGACTACTCTTATCTTAGCCAAAGAAGCATCGAATAGTTGAGAATGAGTCTAGTGTTCGAATTCAATTCTCTTAGTGTATAATTATTTCAAGTCGTAAGTATTT
>CALBPO010000079.1 GCA_937899295.1 uncultured Opitutia bacterium | reverse complement strand
AGGCCTTCATTGACAACTACGGTGTCGACCCTGCTGAGTTTGCTGATCCGGTAGAGACTTATGCGACATTTAATGAGTTTTTCTATCGCCGTTTGAAGCCTGAGGCGCGGCCTGTCGATGCGGATCCAAACGTGGCGGTCTTTCCTGCCGATGGTCGGCACCTGGCGATCGAAAATGTAGATGTGGCGGATCAATTTTACATTAAAGGGCAGTCCTTTGATCTGGCGAAATTTATCGGTGATGCTGACTTGGCTAAAGAATTTGCAGGCGGCTCGATCTTAATCTCTCGGCTTTGCCCCGTGGACTATCATCGCTATCATTTCCCCGTCTCTGGCCAAGCGGGTTCGGTGCAAACACTTGACGGCAGCTTGCGCTCGGTCAGTCCGCTGGCATTGCGGCGCCAGCTTTCGATTTTTTGGGAGAACCGTCGCGCGCGGACAGTGGTGGACTCCCCGAATTTTGGTAAAGTCATCGTAATGGAAGTCGGTGCGACCTGTGTTGGTGGGATGCACTCTACCTTCAAAGAGGGCGCCGTCGTGAAGGGAGCGCCCAAAGGCTACTTCTCCTTTGGCGGTTCCTGCGTGACGACTATTTATCAAAATGGCGCGATCCAGCTAGATGCTGATTTGCTGGAGCAGGCGGCTGCCGGTCGCGAGGTCTATGCGAAGATGGGTGAGCCTTGCGGAGTCGCCTCTAGGACCTAATCAATCCAGCCCTTGCAGCCGCGAAAAGATATTGCTGCGCGTAGCCAGAGCTATTGCCAAAATGGATGCGTGCGAAATCCTGGAGTTGTGTTAGTTTCCAGCCTTCTAGTTGGTAACTGTGGGTGAGTATTTTTTCGACCCAGGTATCAATGGGGAAAGCTTCCAGGCGACCTGCGCCGAAGAGAAGCGTGCAGTCGGCAATTTTTCTGCCAACACCCGGTAGCTCTAAGAGGCGCGCGCGAGCTTCTTCTGTTGGGGCGACTTCGGTGCTTTCGAGCCAGCCCGGTCGTTCTGCCAAGAAGCGAGCGGTCTGGTAAATATAACGAGCGCGGTAACCCAGTTTAGCAGCGCGTAGGCGGGTTTCACCAGCCTCGGCGATGGCTGCCCACGTTGGGAGTGCGTGACTGCCATCGGCCAAAGTTTCGCCCATGTCGAGCGCGACGGCATCGCAGATCGCTTTGATCTGCGGGATTTGTTTCGTCGACGAGCAGAGAAAGCAAAAGAGTGTTTCGGCGAAGGGTTGGCGCAAAATACGTAGACCGCTGAAATGCTGGATAGCGGTATCTAGTACTGGATCGTTACGCCATGGCAGCGCATCTGCAAGTCGGGCGAAGTCGACGTCGCAGGCAAAGTAGCTCGTGAGATTTTGCTGGGTAAGTTCTGGATCACTGCCCTGCGGGATGGCGAACTCGATTTGTTTATTATTAAATCTCAGTCGAACCACGTTTTTATCCCAGCGCCCTTCGTAGAAGTTTTCTTTTCTTTGCCAGCGGAAGGCTTGCCCTCCGTCAATTGTTTCAGCGAATGAAGTCGCTGAAAATGTAGGGGCATCTTTCCAGACTTGCCATGCGCCGAAGGGCTTGGGCATGCCTTTAGAGACTCCAGAGGTAACTTTGTTTTTCACCGAGCACGGCCCCGTTGGCATCTTTGATCGTGAAGCGCCAGGCAGCTGGGACGCCGCCTATTTTTGGCCAATCTTCACCGGTTAATCCAATATGAATCTCGTCTGTGCTGGCTCGTTGGCTAGGCAAAGTAAACTCGTGTGTTTGCTTTCCTAATGACTTCGGGGTGTAAAACTCGCCGACCACGACAGTGCCAATGGGTAAGCGGCGCACATCTTCGTCGAGGACGAGAATAAAGTAATAGCCCGCGCGATGTTCGGGCTGTGTGCGCAAGATGAGGCGGTCACCGACATGCTCTTTGCCAGTCATATATTCGCTGATGCGTTTAAACTGCTCTGCCTTGATATAGCGTGGCTTGATTTCCTCGATTTCGATGGAAGTCACCGCTCGCTTCGGCGTCGACGCACAGCCCGCACAAAGCGAGCAGATGATAGCGGTGATTAGAAAACGCATACAGTCAGATTCGCCAGTGCTCGGAGCTTGTCAAGATTGCCCCTTCCAATTCTCCAGAACCTTTAAACGGATCTAATCGAGTTTGCCTTGGGCTAGTCCTGCGGGCAATGCAGCGGGTCGTCCGGGCTGGCTCTCAATCTCGATCGTTCGGCCTGACTCGGAGGACTGGTCGAAGGCGTGCATGACTTCGAGAACATGGCAAGCGAGTGCACCACTGGCACGGTGCGGGCGTTTATTTAGAATAGCGCGTGCCATATCGGCCACGCCGATGCTACGTGTGTTTTCAGAGTAGGGACGGGTCAGCTCGACCTCTTTCCACTCGCGGGCTTCGTCTTTGGCGATCAAGCGTTCGACAGGACCACCGAAGGTATTGGGGTCGGGCACTTTAATCGAGCCTTGGGTGCCGTAGAGTTGAATGGGGCTGTGCTCGGCGGCATGGACGTCAAAGGAGAAGACGGCAGTAATAATGGCACCGCTGTGAAATTCGAGGGTGCCGGATGCATGGGTGTTGACTTCGACTGGGAGGACTTCGCCTTCGCGCTCTGGAGAGCTAGCGATGCGACTCTCATGTGCCTTTGTGGTCATGGCGCAGACACGTTTGATCGGACCAATCAGATTAACGAGCGCGGTCAAATAGTAGGGTGCCATATCAAAGACAGGGCCACCGCCCAATAGATAGTAGAATCCAGGGTTCGGATGCCAGGATTCGGGGCCAGCGCAGAGCATAAAGGCGGTCCCGCTAGTGATGGTGCCGACCTCGCCGGAGTCGACGATTTCTCGGCAGGTCTGGATACCGGCACCAAAGAAGGTGTCGGGTGCGCAACCGATGAGGAGGCCTTTGGATTTTGCCAGAACCAGCAAGTCTTGGGCATCTTCGAGTTGCACCGTGAGTGGCTTTTCGCAGTAAGCGTGTTTGCCTGCCTTAAGAATGTCGCGGCTTACCGCAGCGTGGGCAGCGGGGATCGTGAGGTTAATCACGAGCTGGATCGCGGGATTTGCCAGTAGCCCGGCAATGTTCATTGCCTCGCAGCCGTTTTCCTCAGCTTTGGCTTGAGCGGTGGCCTCGTTGAGGTCGGCACAGGCAAGGATCTTGAGCACTTCGAAAGTTTTTGCACCGTCAAAGTAGGCTTGAGAGATTTTGCCGCATCCGATGATGCCGACGCCGATTCGATCTTTAGGTGAACTCATTTTTTGCCGCCAGCGATCTTATTTTCCGTGAGGTAAAGATAGCTTTGCTCAACCGCGTTGAGCATATCGCCGTCGTAATCGTCGAGTTCGACTGCAATATACTCGGCATCGTTGGCTGCTTGGGCAGCGGCGATTAGATCGACCTCGCCTTCACCTGCCGGTAAGAAGGGGGGCTCTATGGAACGGTCAGTAATGTGTCCGTCTTTGAAATGAAGGACTTTGCCGCGTGGACCGATCTCATGTAAAAATCCCACAGGGTCGATTCCGGCACGGGCAATCCAGAAGAGGTCGGCTTCAAAGAGAACGCTCTCTGGTGTGTGTGCGAGAAATGTGTGATAAGCGGGCTGAGCTTCGAATTCTGCCAGGTCCCAATCGTGATTATGGTAGCCGACTTGAAGGCCGTGAGAGGCGACATTATCGGCCGCAATACAATACTGTTCGGCGATCGCTTTGACTTGATCAGTGGAGGTGTAGCCATCCTGCCCGCCGGGAGGGACGCCTGTAATTAGGTAGCGATGCCCTAGCTCGAGGGCGGTCTCGATGATCTCGTTTTTTGCATCGCCGAGAGGGAGTCCACAGTGCGCGCTGGGCGCAGTTAGATTCAAGTCGGTCAAGAGTTTGGCGACCTCGGCGGGCTTGCAGCCATGTAAGCCAGCTGGCTCCACGCAAGGGAAGCCGATGGCGGCAAGTTTACGTATCGTGCCTTCAAAGTCGGCTTCGAGGGCGTCACGCAGAGAGTAGAGTTGAACAGAGATTTGTGGTAGGGACATATTAAACTGGGCGGGTTTAACTCCCTACTAAAGCTCAAGCTCGGTCCAAGCGGCGTTGTTTTGGCTACTTTTCACCACTGCTTCGATGAAGGCCATGCCGCGGACGCCGTCTTTGATTGTGGGGTAATCTTTGGCATAACTAGGCGCGGGTTCGCCGCTGAGTTCGCCCGCAATATCTGCGGCGAAGTTTCGATAGATATTGGCAAAAGCTTCCAGGTAGCCTTCTGGGTGCCCCGCTGGGATACGGCTGTGCGCGGTCGCGCTTTCGCCAAGGTAGCCATTGCCTGTGCGGTAGATCTGAGTGGGCTGATCGAGGCGGTGGACGAGTAGGGTGTTAGGTTCCATCTGGTGCCACTCGAGGCCGCCTTTTTCACCGTAGATACGTATGCTGAGCGAGTTTTCTTCGCCCACTGAAATCTGCGAGGCATGGAGAATCCCCTTAGCTCCCCCTTTGAAGCGGAGGAGGACGTTACCGTCGTCATCAAGGAGGCGACCATCGACGAAGGCGGTGAGGTCAGCGGCGAGTTCTTTAATTTTTAAGCCTGTCAGGGATTCGGCGAGAGTTTCGGCGTGTGGGCCGATATCACCCATGCAGCCAGCTGCGCCGGATCGTTCTGGATCGGTGCGCCATGCGGCTTGTTTTTGATCCTCTTTTTCCAAAGGAGTGGCCAGCCAACCTTGCGGGTATTCGACCACGACCTTGCGGATTTTACCGAGTTCACCGCTTTGCACCATCTCCCGCGCTTGTTTGACCATGGGATAACCCGTATAGTTGTGAGTGAGGCCATACTTCAGGCCAGTCGCTTCGACCAGTTGCTCTAGCTCGATCGCTTCTGCCTTGTCAAAGGTGGCGGGCTTATCGGAGAGCACATGGAAGCCGGCTTCGAGTGCGGCCTTAGCCGCAGGGAAATGAACGTGATTCGGCGTGACGATGGCAACAAAGTCCATCCGCTCGCCTTCGGGCAACTTGGCCTCTTGGGCCATCATGGTCATAAAGTCTGTGTAGCAGCGACTGTCTTCTAGGTGAAGGTCCTTGCCTGAAGCTTTGGAGCGTTCGGGGTCTGAGCTGAATGCGCCACAGACGAGCTCGATCTGTTGATCAATGGCTGCGGCGATGCGGTGGACGCCACCGATGAAGGCGCCTTGGCCGCCACCGACCATGCCCATGCGGATTTTACGTTTTTGCATTTGATTGACTCGTTGGATTATTGGTTCGCTTGATCGAAGGCAGCATCGAAGGCGAGGGCATTGGGTTTGAAGTCGACCTTACGAGTGAAGGCGGCCGCTTCAGTGCCGCCATGGACGCGATCCATGCGGCCGTCTTCCCACTCAATCGATAGGGGGCCGGCATAAGCAATGTCGTTCAGCGCGACGATGATGTCTTCGAATTTAATGTCGCCATGCCCGAGGGAACGGAAGTCCCAGAAGCGTCGGGCATCAGTAAAGTCAGTGTGCCCGCCAAAGACGCCGACAGAGCCATCTCCGTGTCCCCACCACACGTCCTTCATATGAACGTGATAGACGCGATCGGAGAAATTACGGATGAATTTGATGTAGTCGACGCCCTGATAGCCAAGGTGACTCGGGTCGTAGTTGAAGCCGAAGCGCTTGTGATTATTCACCGCCTTGAGTGCGCGCTCGGCAGAAGCTGTATCGAAGGCAATCTCGGTTGGGTGGACTTCGAGGGCGAAGTTGACGTCGACTTCTTCGAATACCCTAAGGATGGGCGTCCACCGATCAGCGAAGTCTTTGTATCCATTATCCAGATACTCCTGAGAGGTCGGCGGAAAGGCATAGAGGGCGTGCCAGATCGATGATCCTGTGAAGCCATTAACCACCGGATGAATGACAGTGTCGTCTGGCCGTGCATCGAAAAATTTACGTGCTGCGCGGGCGGTATTTTTCATTTCCTCAGCGGCACGTTGGCGGACGGCGTCAGGATCGCCGTTGCCCCAACTATCGGGGGAGATGATTGCTTGGTGGCGCTCGTCGAGTACGTCGGCAACCGCTTGGC
>CALBPO010000078.1 GCA_937899295.1 uncultured Opitutia bacterium | reverse complement strand
GGGGCTCCCCGCCCCCCGTTGGGGCGTCCTGCAGCCTTTTCCTCAGCAGATTCCAAACGCCATCGCCGCAGCTACTGTCCGAGCCCAGCCTCCGCCCGAGCCACCTCCACCTGAAGAGGAAGAGCCCCCTCCGGAGCTCAATACGCCGCCGCCCCCCATTTCCTTGGAGCAGCTCGACATGGCGCTCAACCCTGGCACAGGTGGCTCTATGGCAGGCGACTTTGCATTGCCAACTCTTGACTTAGGCAGCAGCGACCTCGGTGGCTTGGAAATCTTCGAGCTGGGTGATGTGGATTCACCTCCGCAACCTCGCACAAAAATCGAGTTCAGTTATCCTACCTCCGCGAAGCGTAAGGGCATTACTGGCGTCGTTAAAGTAGAGTATATTGTCAATCAGAACGGTCGAGTCGACAACATTACAATCGTCGAAAGCCCTGACCGCAGTCTCTCAAAAGCCACTGAAGATGTTCTTCGACGCGCACGCTTCGAACCCGCAAGCAAGGGTGGCACCGCAGTTAAAGTCCGCATGCGCGCCGCTATCCCGTATAGTTAGAATAGCTCACAAATTTCCAATTATCCATTTCCATTCCCGCATCACAGATCCCGTATTACTTTAAAATGAACAAGATCACCGCACTCCTCATCACCGCATGCATCACTGCCAGTTCGCTTGCCTCACAACCAAGCAATAGCAGTCAACTCTGGAGCGACCCGACATTCCAAAAAGAGTTCCTCGGTAGCTATGGCTTCTTGGCCGGTGCCGAGCCGCCGATCTCCGCCGAGGAAAAGGAAGCACTGCGCAACCTGATCGACCTTATCAAAGCTAGTCCAGAAGCTGCCATTCAAGCACTCGAACCACAGATCACCAAGGACAGTAGTGCCGCCTTTGACTTCATTCTGGCCAACTTATACTTTCAGGGTGGGGATCTAGCGAAGGCCGAGCAATACTACGGTAATGCTGTGGTCAAGCACCCTGATTTTCGACGTGCTTATAAGAACCTCGGACTCGTTCAGGTGCAAAAGGGAGACTTCGATAAAGCAATTAAGACCATTTCCAAAGCCATGGAACTCGGCGAAGTCGACGGGCGTTCGTATGGACTTCTTGGATACGGCTACTTAACTCAGCAAAAATACTACCCAGCCGAAGCCGCTTATCGCCAAGCGATCCTGATGCAGCCGGAAACTAGCGACTGGAAAGTTGGCCTCGCGCGCTGCTTGCTAGAAACTAATCGCTATGCCGATGCGATCGCACTCTTCGACACACTTCTTCAGGAGGAGCCCGACAACACCGACTACTGGCTGCTTCAGGGCAATGCCTACCTGGGCCAAGACGAATCGATCGCCGCAGCCAAAAACTTAGAAGTTGTCCGGCGCATGGGCTCCACCGACCTGAGTACACTTACCCTACTCGGCGACATTTACATGAACAACGCCTTACCCGACCTCGCGCTAGGTGCCTACCAAGCTGCTACCGAAATGGCTAGCGCTGGGGACAGTAAGCCTCTCGTCCGCGCAGCAGAGCTCCTTGCCCGTACCGGCAGCTTCGATCAGTCCAAACTAATGATCGCCAGTATCCGTGAGAAACTGAGTGATACAATGGACGAAGATACGGATCTGAAACTACTCACAATCGAGGCCAAAGTCGCTCGCGCCGAAGGCGACGACGATTCCGCAGTGGAGCTGCTGACCAAGATCGTCGAGCGTGACTCACTCAATGGAGAGGCCATTATCGAGCTAGCTAACTTCTTTGCCGATCAAGATGACATGGCCAAAGCCATCAACCGCTTCGAGCAAGCTGAGAAGATTGAAGCCTTCGAGCGCGAAGCCCTTGTCGCACACGCTCAAGCACGCGTCCGAAATGGCGAGTATAAAAAAGCATTACCCCTACTACGCCGCGCCCTACAGATTGAGTCAGACGCGAATTTAGAAGACTACACCGACCGCGTAGAAAGAGCGGCCCGAAGTCAGAGCTAACTCTAAAGCTTCATTGTGGCTGTTCGATAAGGATATCGAACCCTAGCTTTTTGGTCTGTATAAAGCTTGCTGCTTCAAAAAAGCTCGGTAGAAAGCACACACTTACTTGAAGAGTAAAGTGGCGATAAAAGAATGTCACACATTTGCCTCGTATCTGTAATGCTGGATTCACGCATCTGTCACTCGACACCGAATTTTCACCAACGTAACCGATACGTTCATATCTATATTTTATTTTTTAGGGTATGATAGTTGTGTGATAATTATTCGCCAACTAATCGGTCTTTCGCTTTTACTTTCCGCCCTGCACTCCGCGTCAGCGGCCGTAAACGACCCCAGAGTGAACGAAATCCTTAGCAAGCACCAGGAAGCGATGGGTGGACTGACTAACTGGAGCCAAGTAGAAAGCATACAACTCAACGGAACCGTCGAGCGAGACGGTAAAACTGTCGATGTCGTCATCATAAAAAAGCGCCCCAATCAGATTCGAGCTACCGTCACCATGCCAGTGCCCGGTAAAGAGGGTGAGGCGATACAGCTAATCCGCGCCCATGACGGCAAGAGCGCCTGGACCGCTAATCGCTTGGCGGGTGCCCCAGAAATGCAAAAGGAAGAACTCCCCCCCGAAGCCGCCGACCAGCTGCTAGCCGACGCAGGCGTCATGCCGCGTCTAATTAAGTTCTGGCGCGAAGGTGCTAAGCTTGAGCTATTAAATTCAAAAACCATCGATGGCACTCGCCGCTATGTGGTCGAAGCTAATCCTGAGGGCACGCGCAACAAGTATACGTTCTATATATCTGATGAAACTTACCTGGTCACGCATTATGAAAATGACCATCCGGAGAATGGACGCACCATCACTCAACTGAACGATTACAATTCTGATCATGGCATTCTCATACCTATGGTCAATGTGATCGAAAACGAGCAAACCGGTCGTTCTGTCATGACCACAAACTCGATAAAGTTCGGCGTGGGCATTTATGAGGATTATTTCTCTCCGGCAATGCCTACTGCCAGAGCAAAACTGTAAGCACTACACGCGGGTATTGCATTATAAATAATTGCGACTCAATCGTAACAGCCCAGAGCTATGGTAGCGCTTACTACCTTCAGAAGGAGTAAGAGGAAAAGCTGTGTTTCGCGGCTTAGATTTGGCCATAAGGAATAGTGGTTCTTGAGGCAACTCGCCGATGACAATTTAGGCTTAATCTTGAAGGCCAGTTAGTTAGCCTAAGGCCGCTTTGGTAATACCACGAGGCAATCCCGTAACTTAGATTTAACACAAATCAGATTGCATAATAATCTGCTCAATATGTGTAATAGTACTTAATTCTCATGACCAAGAAACACATCACATTTTGCACTGTAGCGCTCATACTTCTTGCAGCCGCATATGTCGATGCCTCCTCCTTGGTACAGAATTCACCATTTCTGCCGCCATTCTACAAAAAGGCAGCTACTAAGCCTATTAAAGAAATGTCGTTTAAAAAATCCGACAACACCCGCTTTACCCTAAAAGGCATTTCGAGAATCGGATCCCACTATCACTTCAGTATTTACGACAGCAAAACCAAAAAAGGGAGATGGGTAGAAGCGGGCACCCAAG
>CALBPO010000077.1 GCA_937899295.1 uncultured Opitutia bacterium | reverse complement strand
TTATGTAATTAAAATTGATTTTTATATAGATGTGGAAGTTGCCTGTTTTATTTCATTATAGCGCATTTTTAGAACATAAATACACGAATTTGAAGGAATTATTTCGATTAAGAACATTAATGCACGGATTTGTAGCAAGTATTTTGATTTCATTAACTGGATGTCAGCCCAATCACAATTCCTACCATTATTAAAATTTGAAATTAGATCAGAAAACAGTTGAAAGGCGTATCTATGCGCTTTGCCATCCCCGTAAATTTTCCGCACATATACTTATGAAATTTAAAAATTGTTTCACCTTTTTCGCCTTTTTAGCGCTCCTTACTTCATTTGCTTTCGCAGACACGTCCAAGCGTAATGTCGTCTTCATCCTAAGCGATGATCACCGTTTCGATTTCATGGGTTTCACGGGGAAGTTGCCCTGGCTGAATACTCCCCACATGGATAACATGGCGGAACGGGGAGTGTATTTCGACCAAGCTTACGTGACCACCTCCCTCTGTTCCCCGAGTCGCGCCTCAATTTTAACGGGTCTCTACGCCCATACGCACACTATTGTCGACAATCAGGCTCCAAATCCTGGCAACCTGACTTATTTCCCAGAATACCTACAAGAGGCGGGCTACCAAACTGCTTTTTTTGGGAAGTGGCACATGGGTGACGACTCAGACGATCCACAGCCTGGCTTCCATCATTGGGAATCTTTTAAAGGGCAAGGCGTGTATACTGGGGTGACGCTCAATATCAATGGGGAGCATACAAGTTATGAGGATACCGTCTATACATCCGATCTGCTGACGGAGCATGCCGTGGAATGGATGGAGCAACTAGAATCGGATCAGCCCTTTTTCGTGTATCTATCGCACAAGGCGGTGCACTCACAATTCAAGCAGGCAGCGCGTCATGCGGGGATGTATGAGGGAGTCGACTATGAGTTACCAGCGACCTATTCTCAAACCCAAGATGACAGCTATAAAGATTTACTCTGGCCGGAGTGGGTCAAGGAGCAGCGCCATAGTTGGCACGGGGTGGATTACATGTATCACGGCAACGGAGCAGTGGGTGACTTAGTCATCGATTATTGCGAAACCCTCATGGGAGTCGATGAAAGTATCGGCACTGTGATGGCGTATCTAGAAGCGCGTGGCATTGCGGATGAAACCGTCGTGATCTATATGGGCGACAACGGTTTCAGTTGGGGTGAGCACGGCTTGATCGACAAGCGGCACTTTTATGAGGAATCCGCCAAGGTGCCACTCTTAGTGACTTGTCCTGATCTATTTGAAGGTGGTGAAACTTTACACAGCCTTGTGCAAAACATTGATATTGCACCCACAATTATGGCGATGGCAGGACTTGAAAAAAAACCTGAGATGCACGGGGATTCTTTTTTGCCATTGCTCGTCGGTAAAGAGGTGCCCTGGCGTGATAAAGTCTTTTACGAATATTATTGGGAGTATGATTTTCCGATGACTCCATCCGTTTTCGGTGTTCGCACGGATCGTTACAAATACATCCGCTATCATGGGCTTTGGGAACGCAACGAACTCTACGATCTGCAGAACGATCCGCACGAAATGTATAATCTAATCGAGCATCCTGAGCATCAGGATCTTATTCGCGAACTCGCTGGTGAGATTTATGACTGGCTAGAAAGCTCAGGCGGTATGCAAATACCACTCAAACGGACGATCAAGCACCGTTGGGGAGATTATCGCCACTCTGGACAGTATTAAGAATGGCACTGCACGCTTTTTGAAGCTAGCGAGATTTTCTAGGTGTAATCGGCGGAGGGACTTCCGCCTGCAATTGGCTGAGCGAAGCTTTCAGTCGACGGGCGATTTCCGGCTCTTGCTGCCAGCGGTCCTGACTTTCGGCAGGGTCTTTCTTCAGATCGAAGAGTTGTTTCCCATCATTTCGGATATCGAGAGAGAAAGAGTGTCTTAGTTGCACCCGAACGACCATTTTTCCAGCTATTACTGTCCTCTGGTTTTTCTGCTCCGACTGCATCAAGATAAGTTTCGAGCTCTGTATTTAGTTTACCAGCCAGAGCGATGTTTGCCTCATAAAGATCTTCACTCTCGCTGGGATCATCGGCGACGTTAAAGAGCAATCCACGCTTGGATGAGGTAAACTTCAGTAGCTTGTGGTCGCCTATGCGGATTGCTGAATGCGGTTCATTGAGGCCAACAACATTGTAATGTGGGAAGTGAAAAACCAAGCCTTCGGGTGGGCGCTGAATTTTGTTGTCAGGATTTTTGAGCACGGGGCGAATGCTTCGG
>CALBPO010000076.1 GCA_937899295.1 uncultured Opitutia bacterium | reverse complement strand
CTACCGTTAGCTCTTATATCATCGCCTGCTTCGGCAGGGTCTGGGTTACGATCTACGTCAAAAATATCAACCAGCTCTAAACGGTAGGAAAGGCGTGCTTCGACCAACTCGAAGAGGCGGCGGCGGAGGTAGAGTTCGAAGCCTGTCCGTAACTCGTTATAATCAGCACTATTGTAATCGGATTCCGTACGGTAGATCTCGACACCGAAAGCAAGGCGTTGCTCGAATAACCATGGCTCCTCAAAAGCAATCAACACTTGGTTACTAGTCGTACCGGCCGAGGCGCGGAAACGGAACTTTTGGCCATCACCTTGAAATCCAGAACGCCAATTGAAGAGGTCAAAGTTACTTTGTAATACCTCGAAATACATGACGAAGCTTTCGACTGAACCGAAGCCCGCACCAAAAGTGAAGCTACCCGTGCGGCCTTCCCTCACAGTAATGCCTAGATCTTTACGCCCAGGAATATTTGTAGGTTCAGGGTTTAGACGGACATCATCAAAGAAACCAATATTTTTAAGACGTCGCTCGCTGACATCCATACGTCTAAGGTCAAATATATCACCGGGGCTGAGTGCTAACTCCCGGATGATGACTCGTGATTTAGACTTGGTATTGCCCTCCACGTTGATCGACTCCACATAGAATTTTTCACTCTCACGTACTCGGAAGACTACATCAATCTGACGTGTCTCCATATTCGGAACCCGTTCGGCACGGACCCGAGTATTAAGGTAGCCACTGGAGGTGTAGTAATCACGGATGGCAATAGCGGCATCATCTACGCCTTGCGGAGAAAATGGAGCACCTTTCTCTAGTCGCAGCTCGTTGAGCAGCTCGTCCGTGGTGTAGACGGTGGCATTTTCAACAGAGAACTCTCCGAGATAGTAAAGCTGCCCTTCAACTAGAGGAATAGTAATTACGATTTCATCGGACTCTACAAAATCAATGGATACCTTCTCTTCGTTGATCTCACAATCAAGAAAACCAGAGTCACTGTAAAATTTACGCAGAATAGTGAGATCTTCTTTAAATTTCTTTTCGTCAAACTTCCCGGAACCCGTCAACCAAGAGAGCCAACCGTGCTTGTTTGTTTCAAGCTGCTTAAGGAGTTTTTTATCAGTGAAGGTTTCGTTTCCTTCGAAAAAGATTTCATCGATACGGACTTTGCCACCTTCGTCGATATCGTAATTGACCACAGCGTAGCCAGTTTGTTCATCGCGCTCTATACGATAATCGACCTCTACATCAGGAAAGCCTTTTTCAATGTAGTAAGCGGCAATGTTATCCGCGCCAACGCTAACCAGATACTCGTCCAGCGAGCTGCCAGTTTCGACCTCGGCTTTTGAGGCTAGGCGCGAGTCGGTATATTTATCGTTACCAAGAAAGCGAATACGTTCGATAGTGTACTTAGAAACTAGCTCAAAAACTACGTCGATGGTTTGATCTTGCGCCTTGTCGACACGTGCTTCAACAAATTCAAAATAACCAGTGCTATAGAGGGCGCGAATCGACTGGTCGAGCAGTGCCGGATTATAATTCATGCCTGGACGAAGTTGTACATTACCCAGGACATATTGGTCACTGGTCGAGCGAAAACCATCGAACTCGGTGATAATTCGGTTGATAATAGGATAGGTTTCAGCCTCCTGAGCGAAAGTAAATTGAGTCGGTAGAGCCGCAGCAAGCAAGCTGACCACGGAGAAAGAGAGTGTCTGTAGGATACGCATTTTAAAAAGTGGTCAGCCGAAGCATTTAGCGATGAAAATTCTCGTATCGTGTGTAGCGGCGAACAAATGTCAGGTCAATTTCACCAACTGGGCCATTCCGCTGCTTGGCAATGATTAATTTAATATGCTCGTGCTCATTATAAGTGCCCTCGCCATCGACTGCCTCATCGTCGTCGCTCTTTTTCGGGCGATGAAGTAACATCACAACGTCGGCATCTTGCTCAATCGACCCAGATTCACGAAGATCGGAGAGGCGTGGATCGCGGTTCTCCTTCTCAGACTCGCGATTTAGCTGACTCAGCACGACGACTGGCACATTGAGCTCTTTGGCCATGCCTTTAACGCCGCGAGAGATATCGGCGATCTGTTGTTCACGTGGAGCCCGTGAGTCAGTGCCTTTTATCAGCTGGAGGTAGTCAATGACGATCAAGCCTAATCGGTGCTTTGCATCAATTCGTCTAGCTTTAGCGCGAATATCGAGAATCGTGGATGTTGCTGAGTCATCGATCCAGAGGGGCTGGCCTTTGAGTTCTTTAACTGTGTTTGCAATTTCTTGCATGTCCTTCTTAGACGCTATCCGGTCTCGGATTTTCCTCATATCAGCGCGAGCACGGCAGCAGATCAAACGCATAGCTAGCTGCGAAGCGGTCATTTCAAGGCTGAAGACCAAAACACCAGTTGCAGGACGACCACCGTCTGGGAGAATCGCATGCTCCGCGAAATTCATAGCAAAACTGGTCTTTCCCACTGAAGGGCGGGCTGCCAAAACGATCATTTGACCAGGATGAAAACCATATGTCATTCCGTCGAGATCTCGGAAACCAGACATGACGCCGTCGGCCTCATTTTTGCCGTTTAACATCGCGTATATGTCAGCAACAGCTTGCTCAACCGATTCATCAATCGGGGTCGCTACTTTAATAATGCGCCCACTGCTGATATTGTGTATTTCCTCTTCTATTCGATCGATGAATACAGAAATATCTTCTTGCTGTTCATAACATGCCTCGGTCGCCTCTCGTGATGTGCGGATTAGCCTGCGCAATAAATACTTCTCGTGAACAATACCTGCGTAATACTTTGCGTGGGCGGGTGTTTCGATTCTGCCCTGAATATGGTAAATGCCGGCAATACCCCCGATCTCTTCAGAACTACCCTCTTTAACTAGGTATTCGTGCAAGATAATCTCATCGACGGGATTACCCTGTTCAAAGAGTGCGATGATTGCTGAAAAGATGATCTGGTGCTGTGTCTTATAAAAACATTCCGGAGAAATGTGACTCTCGATGCATGTCGTGATGACGTCGTGACCACCATCAATGAGGCAAGCAGCTAGTAAGCCCTCTTCCGCCTCGATGTTGTGAGGTTGAGTACGTATTGAGTCCTCAGTCAGAGAATTTCCCTTTTTGCTGGAAAACTTTCTATCGCTAGTGGCTCGCCCGAAGGCTGGTTCTGAATCAGAAGACATCCCCTATTGAATGAAAACAACGAGGCCTTGCCAACAATTATTCGTCGTCCTCAGCAATTTCTTCTTCGGAATCCGCACTTTCTTCAATTGGATTCTCGGAGACGACTTCAAACTTGAGTTCTGTCTCGATGTCCGCATGAAGCTTAATAGTAGCCGTATGTGAACCGAGCTCCTTAATAGGTGCAGCTATCTGAAGCTGCTTCTTGACCAGCTCGATCCCCTCTGCCTTAAGGCGCTCCAATACATCGTTAGCAGTGACCGCACCAAACATTTTACCACCCTCGCCTGTTTTCACAGCGATCGCGATACTTGTCTTCTCGATGCGTTCGCTGAGTGCGCGTGAATCCTCGAATTCCTTTTGCTCTCGGGCTTCACGTGCTTTGAGGAGCGACTCGACGTGCTTCTTGTTAGCCTGCGTGATAGGTAGAGCTAATTTACGAGGCAGCAAAAAGTTGCGGGCAAAGCCAGCTTTTACAGTGACTGTGTCGCCTTCGGCGCCGAGTCCATTAATGGGTTGGAGGAGGAGAACCTGATTGTTGGCCATGATGCTGTCGGTGTGTTAAATAAGTTGTTGGTAAATTAAAAAAAGGAAGTTCTAAGCCTAAAATGGCACGTCTTCATCGAGAGTGTCGTCGTCCGCAGAGAAGTCTTCACTTGCTGCGGGCTTTTCAGCGGATGCCTGGCGCTTGGGGGGCGAACTCTGTTCGTAAGCTCCTGAGTTGTTGGTAGAATCGCTGTCGTCGCGATTGCCAACGAATTGAAAAGTCTCCATCACGACGCCCATTTTGCTTCGCTTTTGTCCGTCGTTAGACTCCCATTGATCGAGCTTGAGGCGACCTTCGATTAGGATAGGCTTACCCTTGCGGAAATACTTAGTGATCACTTCAGCCTGCTTCCCAAATGCGTCAATATCAACGAAAGTGGTCTCTTCGCGGCGTTCGCCATCCTTGGTAGTGAATGATCGAGATACTGCGAGCCCGAGCTTACAAATAGTCAAACCAGTGGCCGTAACGCGAGTTTCAGGGTCGCGGGTCAGGTTTCCCATCAAAATAACTTTGTTAAATGAGGCCATAGTGGTCGTGGGTTTGTAGTGTTATTTGGACTCGACGAAGATGCGGTTGATACGCTTGTCAAGTTTGAGCTTTTCGTTAAGAGTTGAAGGTACATCGCCAGCACCCTCAAAGTAAATCTCGATGTAGTGGCCTTGAGTGTAGCGGCGATCTGCAGCACGAGCGAAGTCGAGCATACCAAGGTCCTCGCTATCGGATGTTTCGCCTCCAATGGACTTCAATATTTCGTTAAGGTCAGCCATAACTTTAGCGGAATCGTCTTCGGATTCGCGGAGGTCTAGAATGAAAGTTGCTTTATACTTATTTTTAGTCGTTGTGCTCATGCGATGTAGCTATGCGTTGGTTAATTGTTTTCATGGAGGATTCGATGCCTTCATTCAAGATCAAGTGTATCTGATCGAGAAAAATCGGGCTTCGATCCGCCAAAATGCTTAGTTCGTCCTTTGAAAATTTACTGAGAACATAGTCAGCGAGGTCCATCTCTTTGTGTGGTTTAGCTCCGATCCCAACTCGGAAGCGAGCAAAACCTGTGCCGACTTGAGTTAGCATGTCAGCGATCCCGTTATGGCCGCCAGCACTGCCGTTAACACTCAGTTTAATCCGTCCTAAATCGAGAGTCAGATCGTCATAAATGACAAGCATTGATTCAGCAGACAGTTTGCGGTAGCGCAGCACGGCTCCGAGAGAGCGACCACTGGCATTCATAAAGGTCTGCGGCTTGAGCAGCATGAGCTTGCGCTCATCATGGTGGATCACTGCGACCTCTGCTTCAAATCGAGCTTCATGTTTCCATGTTGCGTCGTATTTTGCAGCTAATTGATCAACAAGGGTATAGCCGATGTTGTGTCGGGTGTTACGGTATTTAGATCCTGGATTTCCGAGACCTGCAATAACCGCGATGGGCATCTGTAAAAGAACGTTTTCGGTCAATATTCGGTAGAGAAAATTGGCCGGGTTAAAGATTTATTTATCTCCTTCGGAGGAGTCGTCGTCACCCTCGCCATCTTCTGGCACTGGATGGGTGAGACGCGCCACGCACACGTCGACTCCACGTCGCCACACGCAAGCGTGTCCTCTCGACCACAGCGGATTAGCCTGCCACACGCTCACCAGTCCTTTCTCAACCGCCGTGCCTACCC
>CALBPO010000075.1 GCA_937899295.1 uncultured Opitutia bacterium | reverse complement strand
CGCACTACAAGGCGACGCTTCGACATGAATTTCCAAGAAAGCCAACCAGCGCCTCGCCCCATTTTGTAAGCTAAGCCAATAGGCAAAATTTGAAGAAGCGAAACCAAGCCGCGCGCCAAAATAAACTGCACCCAATTAGCAAAGCCTTTGAAGCGTTCAGATTCAGGTATTTTGTGGCTGCCCATGGATCGGTTCAATAATATACACTTTTACAGTTCTTAGTGAGCCGTAGATTCTAATGTATCAAGCATAACTGTAATGTGCTTAGTGCAGGACAAGTAATAGGATAGTGGCTGGATAACGCGGCAGGAACCTCTACCTTAAAAATAGAAGAGAGCCCAAGAAACTAGCCCGCTGTAAGCGACCACAAGCAAAGCCGCCCCTTTGAGTGATGCCATAAAATCGACGGGTGTATTCGCCTTAGCTAGTTTTCTAAGCAAATGAAAGCCGTAGGCAATAGCCAGCCAGCCTAGCAGAATCATCGGACCCCTCCCCTGCCAGGCAAGCCAACCGAGTATCCCCCCTGCAAAGAGTAGAGAAAGCCCATATTGAACAAGTGCCCAGCGTCGCCCATGAAGCACGACTAAAGTTCGCTTATTCGCCCGAATATCTTCATCGATATCTCGGTAATTATTGACTACTAATATGTTATTAATCACCAATCCACAAGCCAGCCCAAGAAGAAGGACATCCACCGTAATCTGTAAGGCTTGCACGAAATAAGTGCAGCCCACAGCGATGAGACCAAAAAACAAGACCACGAAGACATCGCCCATGCCATTGTAAGCCAGTGGATAGGGCCCTCCGGTATAAAACCATGCGCAGAGGACACTAGAAAGCCCTACCGCAAGTAAGCACCAACCACCGAAGTGGATCAGGCTCAGACCGAGGCAGAAGGCAAAAGCCAGAATGCCGATCGCTGCCCACTTCATGGTGGAGGCTGAGACCAGACCTACCGCCACTGCGCGGCGGGGCCCTAGTCGAGCATCCGTGTCAGTGCCTTTTATCCCGTCGAGATAGTCGTTGGCGAAATTCGTCCCAATCTGCACTAGCAGGGCAAAGGCTAGGCAGATCGCCGCGGGTAAGAGATGCAATTGCCCATCGCTATGTGCCATCGCTGTGCCTAGCACTACAGGTGCGACCGCCGCAGGCAGTGTTTTAGGGCGCGTTGCTTCGAACCATATCTGGAGGGTGGCCATAGTGAACTAAGAAAAATAAGTTAAAAATCTGGCGTGCTAGCCAACGGTGCCCTCGGGGGTGGAGGGTTTTCTAATACTTCCTGCACCGCATAATAGGCTGGCTTGGCCTCTCCGTTTGCATCGAAAAGGGTGCCTTCTTTATCTCTATTTTTAATCCACGCTTGCCCATCTGTGATATTCCAGACGTTCCAACTAATCTCACCATTTAAGCGGTGCTCAAGTAATGCTTCGAGAATGGCTGCAAAGGTTTCAGCTTGTGCTTCGTAGTCCTTCTGTTCTCCCCCTAACCAAGCATTCATTTCAGTTATGTGGAAGGAAAGTTCGTTGCTGTGCGCCCAATCAATTAATTCGTGCAAGCGCTCAATATTATAGGGAACATTTTCAAATCCGGTATCGACATGCGCTTGCCAACCGATCCCGTCGACCCTGAGCCCCTGCTCACGTAAATAGATAACTAGATCTTTCACAGTAAGCCACATCATATCTTCCATGCCACCATGCTGGTTAATGATTAGCTTCGTATTTGGCGCGTGCTGCGTCGCGATTTCAAAAGCCATTTTTATGTAGAGTGGTGGCATAAGTGGATGGCTTAAGTCATATCCAATTATCGTCCACGGGTTTTCCCATTTATCCGTACCCGGTTTCGGTCCAAACCATCTACCTTTAGTTGTTATCGTCTCGTTGACGACGTCCATCCATTTGACATGCTCGTAGGCATCATAACGCTGGCACTGAGCAGTCATGTATTCGATTAAGTTCTGTTCCAGTTCTTCTGCTGTGCGGTGATCTTCCATCGCCCATACAGAACATTGAGGGCTGATCGGACCGTGAAGCCGGACGACTTGATTTATTTCAGCACAATGCTCAATCCATTTATCGCCAAGTTCCCAATCCCATATGCCCGGCTTTGGATGTGCTATCGCCTGTTTAAAGTCATTCTCTGGAGTTACATAACTAAACTCACGATCGATGATGTCGCCCGTCCCTTTCTCTCTTTTTTTCCATCCTGTAGTACCACCGATATATAAGCTATTCTGGGAATACTTATGGGCAATAATTGCTTGTAGTCTTCGACCATTGGGCATGTCGCGATTTGTTTCTGCCCAAGCTTCGAAATACTGCTGATCTTCTGAGGAAAACCTAGATTTATTCAGGGTGAATTCTGTATTATCTGATGCGCGCTTGACCCTTACACTATCACTTCGGACTCTAAGGAGTTCACCATCAAATTTAGCGCCTTCACTTGATGTAAATGTATAAGCATGGCCTGTGCTTAAACACGCGATGAGGAGCAAGGGACAAAATATCAGTTTCATTTCTAATTAGTATGCAGTATTCAAGCTGCCCAAGTTCTTTTTAGACACTGGATCCTATCTTGGTAAAGAGACTGGTGATGTAAAGAGCTACAAAGGCAAAGAATCGACATATATAGCTCCGGAGATGATAGCTAATATTTCACTCATTAAGTCCTATACATTAGTGTTTTAGGGTGCCTCCTAGAAGCTCAGAATTACATGGAAAGAAGGGATTTAAGATTCGAGTTGCGAGGCGATCAGTTCCATATTTCATTAGATGTTCATATTTTAACCACTCGTAAAATGCCCACCTACGTATATCAGGAAATTCTACCCGACGGTTCCGACGGCGAGGCTTTCGAATACATTCAGCGTATGGCTGACGATCCACTCACAATTCATCCAAAAACGGGCAACCCAGTGCGAAAGGTATTTCACTCGCCCAATGTTTCTAGCAAATACACTGAAGCTTCGACCAAGAATAAGTTGACCGATGAAAATGTCGAAAAGCATGGGTTTACCCGCTACGAAAAAGATAAACTTACAGGCCGATACAATAAAACTGCTGGCAAAGATAAGCGGGCACCCGATGTGGTGGATGCCAATCAGCTGAAAGAAATCCAGCAAAATGGCTTGGACTAACAAGCACTTATTCTAAGCAGTATTTCAATACCTTATTGACTAACTGACATACCAGGAAGCGTAACACGAGCACGCTCACCTTCTAGACCACCACCTTCGACGATGGCACGACCCTGGCCTTGAAAGAGCGTCATACGGTGGCCAGCGGCGCGGCCTTGCTCGTCCTTGACCACGGCGCTGCCTTCAAGCACAACCTTTCCCTCTTTCGGCAAGAATATGGCTTTCTTTGCGGTCGAAATGCGGCCAGTCTGCTTGATCACTACATTCTCGTGAGCTTCGATGCGCTGTAACTCTAAGGCTGCCTTTGCATCAAGCGTGGCATCGGGCTGCTCAACTGCGATGATCTCAAGGCGTTCGCAGGTAGTGTCGAGATTGGTGGCTGTGACCTGCACGTCTTCGTTGAATCGGAAGAGCGTTTGCTTAGGTTCTTCGATCATGTGGAGCAATTGGCTAGT
>CALBPO010000074.1 GCA_937899295.1 uncultured Opitutia bacterium | reverse complement strand
GCATCGAGCGGCTCATGCTGGAGACGGATTGCCCCTACCTCTCCCCCGAGCCACATCGTGGCAAGTCGAATGAACCTGCCTATCTCGCGCCAATCGCTGAGCGTTGCGCGGAAGCGCTCGCTGTCCCGCTTGCTGATCTAGCGGCGAGAACAAGCGAGAATACACGAGATTTCTTCAATTTAAAATAACTATCATGCGTTGGCTATACAGGATCTTTTTTCTTTTAAGCATTATCGGATTAGCGATCTTAGCTGCTCTGCCCTATTTGCCTAAAATTGAGCGAGAAGTGGCGCATTTTTGCCAAACTTGGAAATTAATCCGCGAAGGGCAAGGGATCGTGGACACGCTCGAGGATCCTGAGCCGAAAACAGACGAAGCCGCAGTCGACCGCGGGCGCAGCTTGATTCCCCCTAATACACTAAATCTGGAAATTGTAAGTACGGACCCAACAGAAGACTCCTTTATTCTCGAAGCCCGTCGCCGCGGGAAAGAAGACCCCACTGCGGCAATGGACTGGTTGCAAAGCCAACACTCTGGTAGCGAACGCCTGCGCGGCATGCTCGAAGTGGTCGCACTTTGGGCAGCCGAAGACTCCGAATCCGCCCTGCTCTGGCTAGAGTCGAATGCGCAAGGCCTAGCACGTCTCGAAACTCTTAACAATGGAGTCGAACTCTGGGCAGAGCGCAATCCGACCGAAGCTTCTGAGTGGATCGATGGCATGGCCAATGACGGCAGTAAAGCTATCGCCGCGAAAGCGCTCGTAGCGAAGTGGGCGCAGGCCGAACCAAGTGTTGCTGCCGAATGGGTTGCCGCCCTACCCGACGGGCCAGTCCAAGAAAAGGCTAAGGAAGCACTCGTTAAATCTTGGGTCATGCAAGACGCGAAGGCGGCCAGCGTCTGGGCTTTAGCGGAAGCAGAGTTTAATGGCGACTACGAGCTCCTCGGAGAAACCATCCGCGAGTTTAGCAAACAATCTCCCGAAGAAGCCGAATCTTTTGTCCGCGATCTAGGCGAGGCCAATTACTCGGAGATCGCGGTCACTTCCCTCGTGATGGGCCGCGCGGAGGAGGACCCCGCAGCCACTGCAGAATGGCTAGTTAAAATGGCGCCGACTGACCCGATCTATTCTGACGAATACACCAATGAACTCATGCAAATCTGGGCAGAGAGCGATTCAATCGCTGCCTCTGAATGGCTGAGCACTCAAAATCCAGGCCAGCAACGTGATGCCGCGATCTCAGGGTTCAGTGAGTCTATTTTGCGCTACGAGCCAGAGGTTGCAGCAGTTTGGGCAAGCACCATTAGCGATGCCGATCGGCGTATGAAACAGCTTGGCCACAATGTCGGAATCTGGGCTGGCACCCAACCAGCCGAAGCTCTCGATTGGGTCCAGACTGCAGAGCTCGAACCGGCCGTACGGACACATCTAGCTAATCTGATCAGCGGAGATTAGTCCCCCCGCTTACTTCAAGTCTTGTTTGAGCAATCGCCCGCGGTAAACGAGGTGCGCCAGACCCTCCTGATAGACATAGGTATCGAAGCCTTCCGTTAGGAGCAATGGACGACCCTCTCCAATGACAAAGCGCTCCGTCATCTGGTAGTCGTTGGCACGCTTCATGTCAGCGGGAATCCAGACGATGCCTCCGTCGCGCAAAAAGCCAAAGAAGTGCTCCGTAGTTTCACCCGTAATTACCTCTGATTGTAGCTTATCATCTTTAATGAAAGTGAGCGACTTCGCGGACTTAAGACCATTATCCGTATCGGAAACAGAGATGCCATGAAGCTGGCCATCTTCCCACCAGTATCGCTGTTCAACAGGAAAAGTTTCGCTATAGCCAGACGCGGTCGAGTGAATCGTAAAGTCCCCCAACCAACGGCCCTCATACTTTTTCAGGTAGTCGATCAGTTCATTGCCTAATAAGGCTAATGGACTCAATACTAGTAAAGAGAGAATTTGAATCGACCGATACACCTAAAACAAAATTAAAAAAAACAAATTAAACTGAAAGAATAAACTACGGGTGCATCATAAGTATAGACCCTACGAATTACAGCTTGGACTCTCCAACATACCCAGCTTTAATCAACCGCATGATTTACGATCCCGACAAGCTTCTCCTACTCGCAGGGCCCTGTTCACTTGAAAGTCTCGACATTTGCCGCCCCGTCGCCGATGCACTGGCATCGCTCCAACAGCAGCACCCGGAGCTGAATCTACTCTTTAAAGGCTCTTTCGATAAAGCCAACCGCACATCCATCGCTAGTAATCGGGGCACTGGGCTCGATGCCGGCATGGAAATCTTTCAAACCATTAAAGCAGAGTATGGTTTCAAGACCATTACTGACGTCCACTCCCCCGAGCAATGCGCCAGCGTCGGCACGGTCGTCGATGCCCTACAGATTCCCGCCTTCCTCTGTCGACAAACCGACCTACTCCTCGCTGCCGCCAAAACCGACTGCGCGATTAATGTAAAAAAGGGCCAATTCCTTTCCCCCTACGAGATGGAATTTGTCACCAACAAATTGGAGGAAGCTGGCGCCAAAGAAATCTGGCAGACCGAGCGCGGCACTACCTTCGGCTATCAGAACCTTGTCGTGGATATGCGTAGCTTCAACATCATGGCAGGTAATGGTCACCCCACCATTATCGACGCGACTCACTGCGTCCAACTACCTGGGGCGGCTGGTGGCATTAGCGGCGGCCAGCGCGAATTCGTGCCCGCCTTGGCCCGCGCCGCCCTGGCCGCAGGCGCCAATGGCGTCTTCCTCGAAACGCACCCCAATCCAGATAAAGCTATATCCGACGCCGCCAGCCAAGTGCCACTCGGCGAGCTGCCCGAGTTAGTTGATAGCCTGCTCAGTATTTGGACGGCCGTGCAATAGCTCTTCGTATTCTAGATTTTTATAAAATGCGAATCACCGGTGGTAAAGCAGGCGGCATACCGCTGAAAGCGCCGAAAGGCAACCGCACACGCCCCGCCACGGATCGCTTGCGCGAGTCGGTCTTCTCCAGTCTTGGCGCAAGCATCGAAGGCTGCAAAGTCGCCGATCTCTTTGCTGGCACTGGCAGCTACGGACTGGAGGCGCTGAGTCGCGGAGCGGCGAGTTCGACCTTCTTTGAAAGCGATCATGCCGCACTCACTTGCTTGCGCCAAAATGTGCAGGCCACTATACGTAGTTGCAATTTGGATACAGATGTAGCCCAAGTCGTCGCCCGCGATGTTTTTACACTCGACTCAAATACACCCAGCTACGACCTAATCTTCCTCGATCCACCTTACGATGCGATTACTGAAAATCTGCAGCGCATCTTCGAAAAGGCGATCAATCCGATCGCCCTTGCAAGGGCTCGCGCCCTCGTCGAGTTACCAGGGCACTTAGAGCCAAAGATCAATGATTGGCAGATTCTGCGCCGAATTGGCAAAACGGGGAAAGACAAACCGACGGCACTCATTTACGAGCGCACTGACTGATCTGCCTCGAAGCCCACAAAAAACCCTCAGGCCGAAGCCTGAGGGTTGAAATTAAATAAACTTGGAGAGCAAGTTTTAGTCCTGCATACGATAGCGGAAAAACTGCTTGGACGTTCCAGCGGGCGCTGGAACTGTAACACTTTCAGTTTGTAAAGTGCTCCAGCTTCCCAAGTCATCGCTTTGTTCGATGACCACCTGAAGAGTCGCTTCTTCATTCGCAATGGCAGCCAATTGACTGCCTACTCGTAGGTCAATGAGATCCTGCTCAGTCAAGCCACCACCGGTGCCACCACCCGAGCCGTCATCTATGATGTAGCTATTATTTGAAAGATACGTGGTGAGTTCTGCATCATTGTATCCAGGGTGAACATCTCCATTATCACCGACACCATCACCGTCAGTGTCTACCGTTTCCGCTGCATCACTTGGGAATGCGTCAGAATTATCACCGACACCATCGCTGTCTGTGTCTACGGTCTCGGTTGCGTCATTTGGGAATGCGTCTTCGCTGTCATTAACACCATCTCCGTCGCTATCGCTGCTATTAGGATTAGTGAGCACACCAGTAAAGGAACCAGTGCCTGCACCGTCCCATACAAAGTCAGCAGTCACATCTGTACCATCTTGTAAGAAAGTCACATTGCTTGCGAATGTAGACTCATTTTGAATACCACTGACTAGTTGCAGAGTGAGTGGCGTAGCGTAAACTACACAATCGGTGAGATCGACTACCATGTCTACAGCTGTGGTATCGTAGCGCCACTCACCATCATATTGACCAGCATTCTGTTCATTACGACTT
>CALBPO010000073.1 GCA_937899295.1 uncultured Opitutia bacterium | reverse complement strand
GATACTCTTCGAGCACCTAGCGCGCGATCCTGAGCTATCCAAACAACAACAGTCAGAGGCGCACTACCGGTGGATTCTCGCAGCGATTGATGTCGGCGTATGGGAAGATGCCTACCGGATCGCCAAAGGCTTCGGCCGACGCTTCCCTGATTCTCCACTCGTCCCTAACGCGCTCCACCTACTTGGCACTGCCTATCAAGAAGCAGGTGAATATCCCGATGCGATCAAGGTCTTCACTACTTTCCTTGAAAACCACGACCAGCACGACTTAGCGCCTCGCACTCTTTTCCTCAGAGGCTTTAATTATAACTTCATGAATCAGCCGGTGGAGGCACGGGCGGACTTCGAATCTTTCATTGCCCGCTACCCACGGCATCAACTTTCAAAAGAAGCACATCTCTGGCGGGCGCTCAGCTTTTTCGCCGAGCGCGACTACGCGACGGCACTCGAAGCCCTCAAAGTGCTAGCGCCCAAGGTCAAAGGTGGACGACTCGAGCCAGAAGTCGCCTACCGCATTGCATCGACTTACTATGCCATGCGCGACTACGAATCGGCGCTCAGCTCGATCAATGCTTACCTCAATAGCTATCCACAGCATACGCGGACCGACGAAGCCCGCGTGCTCCTTGGCGATATTGAAATGGGGCGGGGGGAACTAGCGACCGCACGGGCGATCTTCATGGAGATCAGCCCAAATGCAGGGCACCTATTTGTCTACTCGGCCTTTCAAGCAGGAAAAATCTTACGCGCGGTGGCAGGTGCCGCCGAAAATAAAGTGGCCCGTGAGCGCTTACTAAGTAGCCACATTGCACACTTCCAAAACTATCTCACCCGCGAGGACGTGCCCTTTAAAGGTAGAATCAGCGAGGCCCTTTATTGGATCGGTTGGACACATGTCGAACGTGGTGAAGAAGATCTTGCGCGCATGATCTTTGAACAAGCGCTCAGCCTCTATGGAGACGATATCGATTCGGGCGACGTGCCGACCATTATCGATGCTTACGCGCGCATCGAAAAACGCCTCCTTGGAGTGGGTAAGAAAGAGCGTGAAGCACGCCTCAAATCGTGGATCGAAGAGGAAAAAGCTAAGGCCCAGCAAGCCGACCGCCTGACCTACCTAGCACGCCTCAGCCTCTACCTTCAATCGATGGTGCCGCCCGAGAATCCGACCAACTTCATCTTTGAAATCGTTGAAGAAGTGCCCATCGAACGCATCGACGCTGAAGGACTCGGTAAGATTGCGGCTGGCCTCGTAGAGAAATACCCGCGAGTGGCCGAAGACTATTTGACCCGCTTAGAGGATAAATACCCCGATAGCCATCACCGCAGCTACGCCTACTACGCGCGGGCCCAACTATTTAGCCAAGCTGGGGAATTCGAAGAAGCCCGTTGGCAACTGGCGCGGTTCCGCGCGGAGAGCCCGATGCATCCGCTAGCGCTCAAAGTCTCACTTGACTACGCCAACACCCTCACTCAAACGGCTGAATACGACCAAGCGCAAAGCGTGCTTGAAGACTTACTCCGCCTGCGCACCGCTAAAGGTCGCCCCCATGCAAACGCTCTGCTCGCGCTCAGCCGAAATGCCGAGGCCGCGGGCGAGCTAAAGCGCGCCGTGCCCTATGCCCAACGAGTTTACAATGTCTACCGTGGCTATCCCGAGCTGGCAGCCGAGGCCTATTGGATGAGTGCCCTACAGTTTGAACGACTAGGCGATCCAGTCATCGCCTACAAAACACTCGACGAGATGCTCTCCAATCCGAGGATCGCCGAGCTACCCATCGCGGCAGCGGCCGAGACCAAACGCAGTGCCCTTTTTGACGCCCTGCCTGAAGGTGCCCTCGAAGAAGCCGCCACCGAAACCGCCGCGAACAACCTGGAGGTCAGCGAATGAGAACTCCTCTGCGCAGATTTTTTCACTCACTTATTCTAAAGCCGGGACTTTTGCTCACGACGCTCCTACTCGCGGCGACCCATCTTAGCGCCCAGCCATCACCGACTTTGAGCGAAATTCGCAGTATATTGCAAGAACCTGTCACCATCGTCCTTGATGGCGGCAACCAGCAGACTGGCCGAGTCACCCATTGGGACGAGTCGGAGCTAAGAATTGAAGTCTCCCTCGGTGGAGGCACTGCAGAGCTCACATTCCCCGCTGACGAAATACGCAGCATCCGCTTTCCCGGCGCCGAGTATAAGCGCGTACTCTACGATTGGAAAAACGATCCTGAACGCGTCGAGGATGCCCTCGCGCTCTACCGCGCCTACTACCAACAACAAGGTGCCTACCTAAGCCTCTTAAGCCAGCGCGAGCTCAGCCTCTTTATCGACTACGCCGACTTTGCCCTCACACAAAATGAGCCGCTCAAAGCTGTCGCCACCATCGACATCATCAGCCCCTATATTGAAGACGAAGCCGTCCTCAAGCAGCTCAAAGAAAACCTCCTCCTCGGATTCTTCCAAGGCGGCATGCGCGAAGAGGCCGAAGTGGAAGCACGCAAATGGATCAAAGAAGCTGAGCCTGCGGGTTCCTCAGCACTCGGCTGGCGTCTCCTTGCCGAGATTAATTACGAGCAAGAGGAATATGAGAATGCCTTTTGGACAGCCATGCACCCCATCGCCTTTTCCAACCAGATGACCATGCTGCATCTCGATGTCTGCTATGCGCTCGCGATCCTCGCCGCCGAAGAACTACGCTTGAAGGAAGAGCCGCTACAACTCGCTACAGAAATGCGCGATCGCGGCTTGGCATGGCCAGACTATGTCAAGATGCTCCATAGTAAAGCGCCTGAATACTTCACCGCAGAAAACACCGAGCCAGAAACCACTGAAGAAGCCATTGCTATCGAACAACAGCCTCTGCAAACCCCCTCACCTATCGACCCTATTGAATCCCTCCCTACTCGAATCTATAACTAATCCGAACACAGCAACACAGCCACTTTTAAAAAAATACGAACCATGCGAAATCGAACCATCACCACCTCCTCAGCCAGCCTGATCCTCGGCCTACTCGCCGTCAGCTCCATCTACGCACAAGATGCTGCCGAAGCCGCAGACGCCACTCAGAACACTTCCCTCTTCGGCCTCTTGCAGCAAGGCGGCTGGGCGATGTTTCCACTCGGCCTGACCGCGCTCTTTATGTTCTTCCTCATCTTCTATTGCTGGAAAGAGACTGTCGGTCGCCGCTTCGTTCCCGTTGCGAGCATCGGCTCGCTTTCCGAAGCTCTGAGTAAACGCGATCTACCTCAAGTTTACAACCTCTGCCAAGCCGCACCCACCGTGCTCACCCGGTGCCTCAGTAATGCACTTAGCAAGTCGCGCCCCGCACAAGCCGACGGTAACAAAGAAAAAATCGAAGCCTCCTATATGGACTCAATCGAAGGCGAAGACGGTGGCATCAGCCAGTGGATTAACTATCTTAACGTCGTAGCCGCCGTCGCTCCTATGATTGGTCTACTCGGCACAGTCAGTGGGATGATCAGCGCCTTCCAGACCATTGGTCAAGTCGGCATGGGTGATCCCTCCGCTCTTGCAGAAGACATCGGCGAGGCCCTGATCACTACCGCAACTGGCCTCACGATCGGTATACCCGCCATGATAGCCTACTTCGTATTTCGTAACCGCCTCAACGCCGAGATCCTCCGCACCGTCGAAACAGG
>CALBPO010000072.1 GCA_937899295.1 uncultured Opitutia bacterium | reverse complement strand
CGCAAGCTGCCTCGCGATGGCGTTCTTGGAAAACGGCGCAACCCCCGCCCACGGTGCCTCGTCATCGGATATCGGTGGGGGCGGTGCGTCTGCAAGGAGACCGGACGCGACGTGGGCCGCCTTCGTAGAGCTTGCGGCTCTGTGTCTGAATCGTCATCATGCCGCCAATGCCGGAACCGATGAGAACGCCAAATCGGTCGGCTTCGAGCATCGAAGTATCCTCGATACCGGCATCTTTCAAAGCAAGTCGAGAGGCAGCCACGGCAAATTGCGTGTAACGGTCGTTGCGGCGCGCTTCTTTCGGATCCATATATTGAGCCGCATCAAAGTGCAAACACTCCGAGCCAACTTTAGATGGATAGTCGGTGGTATCGAATGATTTTACCGAATCGATGCCGCTCTTACCCGCAAGGAGGTTATCCCACAAGGCTTCGATGCCGTCGCCGTAACTAGTCACGGTACCGATGCCTGTTATGACGACGCGTTGTCTCTCAATTGCTTCACTCATATTGATACTTATAAAAAAATTAAGCCGCATTAAAGCGGCTTAATTGTTAGTTTGAAAGTAGAATTTTCTTATCCTGCTTTTTCTGTGATGTATTTGATCACATCTCCGACATTTTGAAGCTTTTCAGCGTCGGATTCAGGAATTTCACCGTCGATTTCATCACTAAACTCTTCTTCGAAAGCCATGATAAGTTCGACTGTATCGAGGGAGTCGGCACCGAGGTCATCCAAAAAGGATGCTTCTGCTGTAACTTGCTCTTCATTTACGTTGAGCTGGTCGACGATGATTGTCTTTACACGTTGTTCAATTGTTAGGTCTGACATGATTTTCTATTTATAGGTTTAGTTGTTTCTAGTTATATTTGGCATCACATGACCATACCACCGTCAACTGTAAAAACTTGACCAGTAATGTAGCCAGCATCTTCCGAAGCGAGAAATGCGCTAATGGCTGCGATGTCCTTGGATTCACCCATACGCTTCATAGGAATCACACCGACGATCGCTTCTTGTGTCTTTTCGTTTAGCTCGGCGGTCATATCGGTGGCAATGAAGCCTGGCGCGACTGCGTTTACCGTTACGTTCCGTGCGGCAAACTCCTTGGCTAGGCTCTTGGTCAGGCCAATCATGCCAGCCTTCGCAGCAGCATAATTAGCTTGGCCAGCATTGCCCGTGAGACCGATGACGGAGGCCATGTTAATAATACGACCCCATCGCTTACGAGTCATCGGTCGTGCGAGGTGCTTGATGAAGCTGAAGCAACTTGAAAGATTGGTGTCAATCACCGCATCCCAGTCGTCGTCACTCATACGGAAGAGTAGCCCATCACGAGTGATGCCAGCATTGTTAACGAGGATGTCTATATTAGTATGCTTTTCAAGAAGAGCTTCGCAGGTCTCTTTGACGGCAACCTTGTCGGCTACGTCAAGAGCAAGGGATTCGGCTGACCCGCCGGCGGCATTAATCGCGTCGGCCACCCCGCCGCAAGAACTCGCCGAACGGCTAATACAAATTACGTGATGCCCTTTGCTCGCGAGTAACTCAGCGATGCTCTTACCGATGCCACGACCGGCTCCAGTAACTAGGGCGATTCTTTTCTCTGTGTTTTCACTCATGTATACAAAGTTTCCGACATTTCGTTACTTTGGCGCAAGCCCAATGTTGCCACCGAGCAACATTGACATGCGCGTCTTCTCACGACTCTAGTAAGCGCAATGTCCGAACAAGAACCACAGCGCATACAAAAGCTCATAGCTAATGCAGGCATTTGCTCACGCCGCGAGGCCGAACGTATCATCGAAAATGGCAATGTTCGTGTGAATGGAAAAGTTGCCCAGCTTGGCGATAAAGCTACTTTAGAAGACGCAATTTTTGTCAACAACAAGCCGATCCTTCGCAAGGAAGAGCGCTCGATTACGCTCATCATGAATAAACCAAAGGGCGTACTTTGCACAAATTCTGATCCTCACGCAGATCGCACTGTCTTCGACCTACTGCCGCCCGATCTACAGCGCCAGCGCCTTTTTTGCGCAGGACGCCTCGATAAAGATAGCGAAGGTCTACTCGTCATAACCAACGACGGCGACTTGGCCCATCGCCTGACGCACCCCAGTAATCAAGTAGTCAAGCGTTACCGTGTCGTTCTACATCGTGATTTTAACAAAGCTGACACTCAAAAGCTCCTCGCAGGTACCGAATACGAAGGCGATTTTCTTAAAGCTGAAAAAGTCATTCCAGCCCCGCAAGCCGGCGAAGGCTACCAACGTCGACTCGAAGTGCACCTACATCACGGCAAGAAGCGTGAGGTGCGTCGCCTCTTCGAAGCCAACCGTTACTTTGTTAAAAAACTCGTCCGCCACCAGATTGGTAGTATTGTTTTAAAAAATATCCCACGCGGCGGCATCAAGATCCTCGGTAAAAAAGACATTGAGCGTTTATTCGCTTAATCTCTCAGCAGAGGGTAATAGCCAGAGAGTAGCGACTGAGCAACCCTTGCTTGCCAAAAGATAAGGTATTCAGCTAATTTAGAAGCTTAACAAAA
>CALBPO010000071.1 GCA_937899295.1 uncultured Opitutia bacterium | reverse complement strand
CCGCGCAGATTACGCCTGACGGCTCTATAATCTATACAAAAGTCGCCGCTTTTGTTCCTCCACGCCTACGCTATTTAATTCCGGCACTCTGCACTCGCAACTCTCTTCCTGCTACCTCTACAAGGTCGACGACAGCATCGAGTCCATCATGCACCGCGGTATTGCTGATAACGCATTTCTCTCCAAATGGGCAGGCGGGCTAGGTGGTTCCTGGACAGCCGTTCGTGGCACCGGCGGTTTTATTAAAGGGACTAACGGCGAGTCGCAGGGCGTCATTCCATTCCTTAAGTTGCATAACGACCAGCTCGTCGCCGTTAACCAAGGTGGCAAGCGTCGGGGATCAGGTTGCGCCTACCTCGAGACTTGGCATAACGACATCGACGATTTCCTCGAGCTTCGTAAAAATACAGGAGACGACCGCCGCCGTACCCATGATATGAATACGGCCAACTGGATCCCCGACCTCTTCATGAAACGGATGGAAGCTCGTCAGGAATGGACACTCTTTCGTTCCAACGAGTGCCCTGATCTCCACGACCTCTACGGTAAAGCCTTCGAAGATCGCTACTGCGAATACGAAGCCATGGCCGAGCGCGGCGAAATTTTTGGGCAAAAACGCCCTGCACTCGACCTCTGGAAGTCCATGCTTCGCATGATCTTCGAGACTGGTCAGCCATGGATGACCTTCAAAGATCCCTGCAATGTGCGCAGCCCGCAAGACCATTGCGGAGTGATTCACAGTTCCAACCTCTGCACTGAGATTACACTTAACACAAGCGACGAGGAAACCGCCGTCTGTAATCTCGGCTCCGTCGTGCTCGACTCCCACCTTGATAAGGATGGAAATCTCGACCACGAAAAGCTACGCGATACCATTCAGATCGCTGTCCGCGCTCTAGACAATGTGATCGACATCAATTTTTACCCAACCGAAGCGGCCAAGACAGCCAACAGTCGTCATCGACCCATCGGGCTTGGTATTATGGGTTTGCAAAACGCTCTCTACAAAAAGGACATTGCCTTCGCCTCCCCAGCCGCCGTTGAGTTCAATGACGAGTTCATGGAAGCTATCGCCTACTACGCCTACGAAGCATCTGCTGATTTGGCAGCGGAGCAGGGCACCTACAGCAGCTACAAAGGCTCCAAGTGGGAGCGCGGCCTCATGCCGCAAGACACCCTGGACATATTGGCCGAAGAACGTGGCGAAGAAGTTGTAGTGCCCCGCGCCGGAAAGATGGACTGGAAGCCACTGCGCGAAAAGATTGCCAAAAACGGCATGCGCAATTCCAACGTGCTCGCCATCGCGCCGACCGCCACCATTTCTAACATTATGGGCACCACGCCTTGCATTGAGCCGACCTACAAGAATCTTTTCGTTAAGAGCAACTTGTCTGGCGACTTCATCGTGCTGAATCGCCACTTGGTAAATGCCCTCAAAGGCAGGGGACTTTGGAACGAGGACATGATGAACAAGCTAAAGTATCTCGACGGTGACTTGCACGACATCGCCGAACTGCCGAACGAGCTGAAGCAGCTTTACGCCACGGCGTTTGACGTCGACCCGATGCTGATGATCGCTGCCGCTGCCCGCCGGCAAAAGTGGATAGATCAGTCGCAGTCGGTAAACCTGTTCCTAGCCAAGCCGGACCTGAAGCGACTCTCG
>CALBPO010000070.1 GCA_937899295.1 uncultured Opitutia bacterium | reverse complement strand
GAAGACGACCCACGGTGATACTGGTTTGAAATGACTACCCCATTTTGCTAAGAAGGGTATCCCAGTAACGCATGCGAGAAACGTTTTTGATATGTCCCGCTAGGCCTTCAAGTATTGCTTCTGCAAATCTTCGACCACTGTCGGATCGGCCAAGGTCGTTACATTGCCCAAGTCTTTACCCTCCGCGATGTCGCGCAGAATCCGGCGCATAATCTTACCAGAGCGTGTTTTAGGTAGATCCGAAGAAAAGAGAATACGTTCAGGCCGAGCAAACTTGCCGATGCCCTTATCGATCATTGCGACGAGTTCCTTACGTAGATTCTCGTCTTGATCGCGACCGTCAATCACAGTGACGAAGGCAACTAGCCCTTGCCCTTTAATCTCATGGGGAACACCGACCACTGCGGATTCGGCTACATCCTCATGCTCAACGAAGACACTCTCTAACTCAGCAGTACCGATACGGTGGCCCGATACGTTGACCACGTCGTCCACACGACCTAGAATCCAAATATAGCCATCCTCGTCACAGCGTGCGCCGTCGCCAGGAAAATAATACTTACCGCCCCACTTACACCAGTAAGTATCTTTAAAACGCTGTGGATCGCCATAAATACCACGTAGCATGCCCGGCCATGGTTTCTTAATGGCTAAAATGCCTGCTTCAACTTCGCTACCATCGTCCATTAAAATTGCTGGCTCGACCCCGAAGAATGGAACCGTTGCGCCACCAGGCTTTGTCGCGGTCGCACCTGGCATCGGTGTGAGCATGTGACCACCCGTCTCGGTCTGCCACCAAGTGTCCACAATCGGGCAACGCTCTGCACCGATCATCTTGTGATACCAAATCCAAGCTTCGGGGTTAATCGGTTCGCCAACCGTGCCGAGCAGGCGGAGCGAAGAAATATCCTTACCCGTTACCCAATCATCACCCCACTTCATGAAGGCACGAATCGCAGTCGGTGCTGTGTAGAAAATGGAAACCTTATACTTCTCAATAATTTCCCAAAAGCGCCCTTCGTCGGGGTGATTCGGAGCACCCTCATACATCACTTGAGTGACGCCGTTCTGCATAATTCCATAGACAATATAAGTGTGCCCTGTGATCCAGCCTACATCCGCAGTACACCAATAAACATCGTCTTGTTTTAGGTCAAAAATATACTTTGAAGTAAGGAAGCTGTACACTTGGTAGCCAGCCGTGGTGTGCATTATTCCTTTAGGCTTGCCCGTCGTGCCACTCGTGTAGAGTAGGAATAGCAAATCTTCAGCTTCCATTTCTTCGGCGGGACAATTATCGTCCACATTAGCGACGAGATCGTGATACCATCTGTCACGGCCGTCCATCATTGGGCAATCAACCAAATGATCTCCACCACGTTTAACCACGATTACATCTTGTACGCAGTCGCAAGTCATTACACCTTCATCAACAATCTTTTTAAGCTCCAGCATCTTGCCACGGCGGTAGCCACCGTCTGCCGTGATAACCATACGCGTCTCACTATCGAGCACGCGGTCACGAATTGAGTCGGCTGAAAAGCCAGCAAAAATAACGGAGTGCACAGCACCAATACGCGCACAAGCGAGTACTGAGATGGCCAACTCAGGAATCATCGGCAAATAGACTGCGATCCGATCGCCCTTTTGCACACCACGCGCTTTAAGGGCATTCGCAAGGCGACAAACCTCGAGATGAAGTTGCGCGTATGAAATGTCGCGTGAATCGCCAGGCTCGCCCTCCCAGTGAATAGCAATTTTATCGCCCCGCCCCGCATTGATGTGAC